>DAOWCM010000155.1 GCA_030639555.1 Candidatus Eiseniibacteriota bacterium
GAAAGTCACGGGCGTGTTGGCTCCCTCGACCGCGGACAGCGGCGTCTCTCGGAAGAGGTGCTCGTAGCTGTCGTAGTCGTCTCTGTTCCACCAGACGGTGTGATCCCCGGCAAGCCGGAACGTAGTCTCCTCCGACACGATGTCGAAGGCCCCAAGTCCCGGCTGCTCCGGCAGGACGTAGCGGAATCCGACACCGTCGTCGAAGACCCTGAAGACGACGGTCATGACTCGCTCGGCTCCACCCTCTTCCTTCAGGCGCACGGCGAGCTCGTTGCAGTGGTTTCTGACCTCGCTCGCGCTGCCCCAGACCGGGCTCCAGGTTTCGTCCACCAGGGAGCGCTCCACACCGTCGATGGTGAATCCCCCGGTCAGCGGAGCGTCGTCCTTGAACCGGAATCCGAGCGTGGACGGCTGGATCACGGGCTGAGAGTCGTAGCTGATCGAGTAGGTCGGTCGTCCGGCCGTGAGCGCGAGGACGGCCTCGATCCTGCCGTCTGGTGAAGACACGGCTTCCATTGCGTCGGGCGCGGCCCGGGCGTTAAGCACGGCGGTCACGAGCAGGACTCCTGTCAGCATTGTCACAGCGAGTCTCGACACCGGCGCTCCGGTGAGCAGCGCCGCCATCGTTCCGACAGATCGGCGCATCTTCACTCCTCCGAGGCGTCGGATCCGAGACCAAGGCGGTCCAGCACGAAAGCGTACTCGAACGCCCACTCCCTGAACCTCTCATATCGCCCCGATGCTCCCCCGTGTCCCGCGCCCATGTTGGTCTTGAGGAGAAGAAGCCCGTCTCCGGTCTTCGTCGCTCTTAGCCTGGCCGTCCACTTCGCGGGCTCCCAGTACTGGACGCGCGGGTCGTTCAGGCTCGCGGTTATCAGCATGTCGGGGTAGTCGAGCGCGCCAACGTTGTCGTACGGGGAGTAGCTCTTCATATAGAAGTAGTACTCCTCTTCGTTGGGATTCCCCCACTCGTCGTACTCGCCGACGGTCAGCGGGATCGACGCGTCGAGCATCGTGTTGAGCACGTCCACGAACGGCACGTCCGCGACGATGATCCGATAGAGGTCGGGCCGCATATTCGCGATCGCGCCCATCAAGAGGCCTCCGGCGCTGCCGCCCGTCGCGACCAGACCGTCCGGTGCAGCGTAGCCTTCGTCAATCAGGTGTTCGGAGCACGCGATGAAGTCGGTGAAGGTGTTCATCTTGTTCAGCATGCTGCCGTCTTCCCACCACCGCTCGCCCATCTCCCCGCCGCCGCGCACGTGGGCGGCCGCGTATATGACCCCACGGTCCAGCAGGCTCAGGCGGTTCGAGGAGAACCACGGGTCCATGCTTGCGCCGTAGGCGCCGTAGCCCATCAGATAGACAGGATTGCCCTCGTCTCTCCTCGCGTCCCGCCGGTAGAGAACGGAGACAGGCACCTCGGTGCCGTCCGTCGCCGTTGCGAAGAGGCGCTCGGACGCGTAGAGGGACGGGTCGTACCCGCCGAGCACTTCCTTCTGCTTGAGAAGTTCCCGTTCGCGCGTGTTCATGTCGTAGTCGTAGACCGAGGTCGGCGTGACGTGCGACATATACGAGAAGCGTATGGTCGCGGCTTCGTAGACCCTGTTCTCCCTCGGATACACCGCGTAGACCGGTTCCGGGAACTCGATGTAGTGTTCGTCCTGCGTATCCAGGTTCATCACGCGTATGCGTCGCTGTCCCTTCTCGCGCTCAGCGATGACGAGGTGGTGCGCGAAGGTCTCGATCCGTTCGATCTTGACCCCGTCCCGATGGAGTATGACCTCCGTCCAGTTGTCCTTCGAGGGCGCGTCCACCGGGGCCCTCATCACCTTGAAGTCCTTGGCCCCGTCATTCGTGCGGATGTAGAACTCACCGCCCCTGTGTGACAGGTAGTACTCGACCCCTTCTTCCCTGGTCCGTACGAGAGCAAACTGGCCGAACGGGTCGTCGGCTCGCAGGAGGCGCGTCTCCGACGTCACTCTGCTTCCTATGTCCATGACCAGGAACTCGTTGCTCCGCGTTCGGCTTATCCACACGCCGTAGGCCGGGTCGGTCTCGTGGTGGACCAGGACGTCCTCCGACGGATCCGTGCCGAGCGCATGTCTCCACAGTTTGTCGGACCGGCGCGCCTCGTCCGTCGTCGTGTAGAAGAGCGTGCTGCTGTCGTTGGCCCACTCGAGCGCGTAGTCGATCTCGTGTATGACATCCGGGAGAAGCTCCCCGGTAACGAGGTCCTTGATGTGGAGCGTGAACGTCTCCGAACCTGTCGCGTCGACCAAGTACGCCAGCAGCCTGTTGTCCGGGCTCACTTTGGTCGCCCAGACCTCGAAGTAGTCGTGCCCCTTCGCGAGCTCGTTCTGGTCCAGCAGCACGATCTCCTCGGCGTCCAGGCTTCCTTCCTTGCGGCAGAAGATCGGGTACTGCTTTCCCTCCTCCGTCCGGTCGTAGTAGAAGAAGCCGTTGTCGAGATAGGGCACGGAGAGGTCCGTTTCCTTGATGCGTCCTACCATCTCCTGGTAGATGGTCTCCTCGAGTTCACTGACGTGAGCGGTCATGGCGGCCGTGTATTCATTCTCGGCCTCGAGGTATGCCGTGACCTCGGGGTCGGAGCGGTCCCTGAGCCAATGGTAGTCGTCCACCCGCACGTCGCCGAAGAGCGTGTCGGCCACCGGTGTCTTCCGCGCGACCGGTGGCTCAGGAGCCTCGATCGAACTCGCCTCGTCCGATGCCGCGCCGGTCTCTGCCGGTTCTGCCGCAAGTGCCACCAAAGCGGTCACCACAAGAACGGCCAGCGCCGCAACCGTGACCGTAGTGAGTCCGGCCACCGCGAATCGTGTTCGGCCTCGTTTCATCTGATCCCTCCCCTGTGTCTCAAGTGCTTCGCGGCTTCGCGAGTTCCAGCTCCACGGTGGTGATCTCGTGCGGCCCGAGCCCCAGGACCAGCTCGCGCGGGTCGTCTACGGGCAAGCTCGACAGCCTGTTCTCGAGAAGATCGGTGAGCCACGCCTCTGTCACGTCCACTCCGAACCTGAGCGTCTCGTCGACCGCTGACCCCGTGAGATTGTATAGCCTGACCACGAGGGTGTCTCTCGTCTCGTGCTTCTTAACGGCCGAGACGCAGGTCCGCTCGCTCGTCTTCTCCAGCAGGCCTTCTGTTCCCCGCACACACTGGTCCAGCACGCCCTGTTTCGTCAGCACCTGCGTTCTGTACCTGAGGGAGAGATTCTTGATGCCGGCGGCGATGTGGCTCCCTGCGAACGGCACGACCGCGTACCGGAACTTCTGCTCCCCTATGCACTGCGCCTCCGGCGTGTGCAGCGTCGGGCCCGCGTTCGCGCGGTTCCTCGTGCCGAAGTCGTCACGCGACAGCCAGCCCACGCACCGCAGGAGCGTCAGCGCGAGCGTCGCTCCCCCGTTCTCACCCCGCGCCGCCTCGACCTCCGGCAGCCCGCGGTTGAGTACGGCGAGTCCCCTCTCGCCGTCGGACAACAGTGAGAACTCCTGCTGCGGGTAGGTCGCGGGGGGCGGTTGCACCCAGCCCGCGCCGTCCGGTTTCTCAAGGGGACGCTCGTTGGTCAGGAAGTGCCCGTCGGACACCACGGTGTCCGTGACGATCGGCGTCGGGAAGAGCGCCCTCAGCCTGTGATCCCTCGCTCGGTTCTCGAAGTCCATCTCGACCTCGACCAGGGGGCTGCCCGCGGTCACCCGCACGCGGGTGGTCGTGCGACATGCGACCGTGTCCGGCCGTCTGTGATCACGATTCTTCTCCAGGGCCGACGGGAGGTGCAGCTCGTAGCGGACCTCGAGCTGCGCCCGGAGCCCCGTGTCCTCGATCGCCCGTATGTCCCCGTACGTGCTGGCAGAGGTCAGCGTCATCGAATCGGTGGCCGGCGAGTAATCGTACTCGTCCCCGATGTCCTCGGTGTCCTCGTAGAGGTTGAGACCCTGGTAGACATCGCCGCTTCTCTTGTCCTCTATGTCGAACGTGCCGTTGTGGTGGAGCGTTACCCTGACGAGGTCGTTCTCCAGCGAGTTCCCGACGACCCTGACGGCCCACACGGACGGAGGCCGGTGCGACGCACCATCGGTCCCCTCGCTGTTCTCGTGGCTGAAGTAGTAGTTGCGGTGCGAAAGCGCCGGAAGGTCATGGGCGACGAACTGGACGGTCAGGAAGCAGTCGGCCTCGTCCCTGTCCGTCTCCGTCCGGACGATGCGGTCGCCGAAGTGGTCGACGTACTTCCGGAAGAGATCGCCCTGCCGGCCGGAGAAGAGCTCTCCTCTGTAGTCTATTCCCCAGAACCGCTCGACGTAGCGCTTCGACACGATCGTGAACGGCACGGGATGCCCCGCCTCGTCATAGAGGCCGAGCCGGTGGCTGTCGACGCCGGGTGGCTGGAAGACCACGAGTCGCTCTATCACCTCCGTGCGTCTGAACGGTAGAGGGTTGACGACGCAGATGACCGTCTCGTCGTCGTCCTCAGGCAGACGCCCGAACGCGGGAGTGATGTGCTCGAGTTCAGCGCTCAGGAGCTGTTCCCCCGTGTCGCGCACGCCGGCGAAGCGCGGCTCCATCTCGCGGTGGACTTCGTCCGTGCTGCAGCCGCAGATGGAGTCGTGAGGGTGGTTCTTCATCAGGAGTTTCCAGGAGTACTCGATCAGCCCGTGCTGGTACGGACGTCCCAGGAGGAAGTGCGTGTAGGCCGCAACGGGCTCCACGTAGCCGGCGAGCAGCGTCTGGGCCGCGTCGTTCTGCTGCTTGAGGCGCATGCGCGCGGACCACACCCCCGAGAGGATGTGGTGGTACCTGCCGCCCAGCATCTCGCCCGTGCGCACGCTCTTCGCTGCGCCGGATTCCCTCACGGCCGCGACGTAGTCGGTCAGGGTGCCGTGGACGAACCCGATCTCGGGAAACGCTTCCCTCAGGCTCTTCAGGATTGCGCCGAGGCTCTTCTGCGGCGGATGGTGGTCGCATCCGTTGTTCAGAAGAAGGACGTCGCAGTTCGTGCGCGCTTCCATCCGTTCCAGGAGGTCCCCGACCTGCTCGACGGCCCTGCCGGTGTCGATCTCGCGGCGCGTGTGCGCGTGCCACATTTCCGCGAGGCCGAGGGCTGCGGCGTTGCAGTAGCCACCCCACTGGTTGATCGCCAGCACCTCGCTTCCGTCGGGCGCGCGCCAGAGGTACTCGAGTCCCAGCTCTTCCAGCTCGTCGCCGTTGCCTCGCGTGTAGATGAACGAGTCGATGCCGGCGCGCCGCAGAAGCTGTGGCATCTGCTTGATGTGCCCGAAGGAGTCGGGCATGTAGCCCACCCTCTGCACCGGTC
>DAOWCM010000252.1 GCA_030639555.1 Candidatus Eiseniibacteriota bacterium
GCCGAACGCCGACTTCGTTGCGGTCGCGGGGGGTAAGCATCACAGCCTGGGTCTCAAGTCCGACGGGACGATCGTGGCCTGGGAGTACAACAGCAGTGGCCAGTGTGACGTCCCCTTGCCGAACGCCGACTTCGTGGCGCTCGCGGGGGGCGACTTGCACAGCCTGGGCCTCAAGTCCGATGGGACGATCGTGGCGTGGGGACGAAACGACCACGGCCAGTGCGACGTCCCCGACCCGAACGCCGACTTCGCAGCGGTCGCGGCGGGCTATTGTCACAGCTTGGGCGTCGGGCTGACGGACCCGGGGACATCTCTCGAAGCGACGGTCGACTTCCAGCCGAGCACGCTGAACTGCAGCAGCCACGGCCGCTTCGTCACGTGCTACATCGAACTCCCCGAAGGGTATGATCCTGCGGACATCGATGTCAGCACGGTGGTTCTGAACGACGAACTGGCCGCTCTCCTCCATCCTACAGGAGTCGGCGATGAGGACGGCGATGGGATTCCGGACAGGATGGTGAAGTTCGACAGGGCAGAGGTAATAGAGCTCCTTCCTCCTGGGGAGCACGTCGAAGCGGCCGTCAGCGGTGAGCTGAATGACGAGACTCCGTTTGCCGGGGCGGATTTCGTCTGGGTGATCTGCCCGCACGGCCTGAGGGAGGCGACTGCTGGCACGTCTCCTCCTGCGCTGCGTGTCTCGCCAGGCCGAGACGGGTCCTCAGCGACCATCAACTACTCCGCCGCCGCGGGATGTCCTGTCAGGCTGCGGGTATACGACATAGGTGGACGACTCATCAGAACGCTAGTGGATGGTGAGGCGTCACGGAACAGCTGCGACGTCGTGTGGGATGGCAGGGCGGATGGGGGGCATCGTGTGGGTGCCGGCGTCTACTTCGTGAGGCTCGAAGCCGGAGGTGAGCTCAGGACGCAGAAGATCGCCGTCGTGCGCTAGACCAGGCGGTACGCAGCGGGCCGATGGTCCAGTCGAGCGTTTGAAGTGGGTCTCGTCGGCCCCGCCAGCAGATGAAGAGGCCGCCCCTGAGGGGGCGGCCTCTCTGCGTTACACCGCTGCTGCTGCCACCGGCCTGAACATCGTCCTGACAGCTCCCTGGCCGTCCTCCCTGACCGACGTCACGTCGGCCGATCCTCCGGGCGTCGGAGTCCTGAGCGCGTGCTCAGTGCCCGACAACCCGCGGCTGGCGCAGCGCGTTGACGCTGCCGTCCGGTCGTGCTTGAATGCGGGAGTCAGCCCGGCGAACCCGCGGGGAATGGGCGCCGCGCCCGGAGTTCCCATCCCTTACCCACCAGACGAGGGAAGAAGCGATGTCTCAGCCGAATGTCGTGTGGTTCCGTGATGTCGGTCTCGATGACTTGCCGCTCGTAGGCGGCAAGAACGCCTCTCTCGGCGAGCTGATTCGTCTGGAGGGCGTCAAGGTTCCCAATGGTTTCGTCATCACCACACACGCGTTCGAGTCCTTTTCGGCCTCGACAACGTGAATGTCATGTTCCCCTTCGTGCGAACTCCTGCCGAGGCGGAGAAGGTGCGCGGCATCATCGATCGAGAGGGGATCAAGGCCGGCGTTTACATGATGTGCGAGATCCCGTCGAACGTGATCCTGGCCCGCGAGTTCCTGCCCTTCTTCGACGGCTTCTCCATTGGGTCGAACGATCTGACCCAGACTACGCTCGGCCTCGACCGGGACTCGGCCTTGGTGTCCCACCTCTTCGACGAGCGCAACCCGGCTGTGAAGAAGCTCATCGCCCAGGTGATCGAGACCTGCAAGGACATGGGTAAGAAGGTGGGGCTCTGCGGCCAGGGGCCTTCCGATTTCCCCGACTTCGCCGAGTTCCTCGTGAAGTGCGGCATCGATAGTTTGTCGGTCACGCCCGACGTGGCCGTGAAGACGCGTCTTCTGGTGGCCGAGGTCGAGGCCGGGCTCCAGCGTGGGGTCTAGGCTGACCAGCTCCGAACCCAGGGTGAAGTGTGGAGTTCGAAACTCGTCTGCTACGCCCCGCGATGTAAGAGAAGGGCCCGCTCGCACGAGCGGGCCCCGTTCTCTTCTCATCGACGTTCGTGCAGTCTATCGGAACATGGCCTTGATCGCGCCCCAGCTGGTATCCTCGACCGGTGTCGATTCGTGGGTCATGCTGGCGTTGTCGAAAGCCAGCGTGTTCCCAGCGATGCCGCCGCCGGCGAAGAGCCGGAAGCCGAACGGGGGATACGTAAGTCCGGCCGCACCGCCTTCCAGGTACCAGTCGGTCGGGTAGTAGATCGCCGCCTGCATCGTCTCGAGATCGACGATCCCCACTTCCGTGATCGTGTTGCTCTCGAAATCGACTACGTTGTAGCCCCGATACCAGTGGTTGATCTCGAGACCTTCCCACTCGGGCCCGGGGCTGGTGCCCGGTAGACTGAACAACGTGCCACCCGCGTCGTAGGCAACGTAGAAGGCGTTGTAGGTCGTGGGGACGTCCGGGTCCACCCAGCTCATGAGATGGATATAGCCTCCGTAGTCCGTGCCGTTCTGCAACGAGAAACTGCCGAGGTTCTGCGCAGACGGACCCGTTCCCATGAACGTCCCGCAGAAGTCGTAGGCAATCGTCCAGACCGCGCCACCGGAGAAATCGTTGTCGCGCTGGGCACGTGCGTAGTAGCTGTCCGCCGGTCCGGTTCCGCTGACGAATTGGAGCCCTCCGGTCGGGTTCTGCGGGAGCCCGAGCGCGTTCCCGGCATAGGTGTAGACGAGGTAATCCACACTCAGCGTGCCCCCAGGCAGATAGAAACCATCCTGTCCGGTGAGCACGGTGCCTGCGGGCGAGCCGACGATGTACTCAAAGCCGGACTCGTAGTCGGCACTCGCAATCGGGGCGCCGAGAAGGCACACACACACTGCAATCGCTAGCACTTTCATTCTCCTGCCTCCTTTGGTTCCAGGATCGGTTCTCTCCTTCGTGAGTAGCAGTTCCGACCTCGGCTCCGCACTCCGCCACTCACGCGAGGGGTGGTCCGTCCTGCCGGGTGGGCCTCTGGCGACTCCTGTCGCTGTGGTTCCTGTCACCGTTGGCGTTGACGCCTGGAGGGAAAGCCCTTCTTCCATCGCACGAACCTCGTGCCGAGAAAGATGAGACTCTGGAGTCGAGATCGGAGAGGGAGGGCTCGTCAAGTCCGCTGGGAAGAGCCCACGTCACCCTTCAACCGTCTGTGGCTCAGTCATGATGCGGATAACTCGATGCTGGCAGCAGTTACTGGTATTGTCAAGGATATTCCATCGAACGCGAACCGGCTCTCGTCGGCCCCCCCCAAGGATCATAAGATACTACCGGAGCAGGGTGATCTTGCGCGCGTGGGATCCCTCTTCAGTCTCCAGGCGGTAGAAGTAGACTCCCGAGCTGACGGCAACCCCCACGTCGTTGCGGCCGTCCCAGGTCCCGCGGTGTGTTCCGGCGGCCCCCCGACCGCTCACCAGTGTGCGGACGTGTCGGCCGGCGAGATCGAAGATTCGCACGTGCGCGTCCCCGGGCTTGCACAGATGGTAGCTTATCACCGTCTGCAGACCGAAGGGGTTGGGGTAGTTCTGTTCCACCGCGTGGTGGAGTCTCAGTGGGATTACCTCCTCTGCGCCAGAGGCCGCGTTCTCGTACCCGAAGAACTCCACGTCGTCGATGTACCAACCTTCTTGCGTGTCTGCGCCGTCGGAACCGAACCGGAACCGGAAGCGCGCCTCGCCCTGACAGCCTGTGATCTCGAAGACGGCCTCCACCCAGTCGATGGCACCCGAGTAGACCTCGGTCTCGACCGGCCAGGGCCCCGGGATGCCCCCGACGCGAATCCTGTACGGGTAGCCGCCGACCGGGAAGATCTGCGCC
>DAOWCM010000434.1 GCA_030639555.1 Candidatus Eiseniibacteriota bacterium
CAGCCTCGGTGGATTGGTGTGCATCTGCGCGTCGTAGGCCGTCGCGGACGGCGCGACGCGCACGACGCCGTTCACGCCGGCTTCGGACTCCTCCAGCACAACCGATGAAACGAGTCCGACGCCCTCGAGGACGTCGAGCGAGTCGAGAAGAGCCGCGCCGGGCAGGAAGAAATCTATGCGACCCCTCTCTCTGCTATTGATGGCGAACTCCGCCCTGTCGTTCAGAGCCATGACGGCGGCCGTCCCGCCGGGCCTCTCCTCGAGTTCCACCGACATGATGAGCGCACCGAGCTTCACGACGGAGATCGCCGCGCCGACCTCATCCACGGTGATCTCGGAGTTGACCGCGAGCCCGAGGGCGCGGGTCAGGAAGTGGACCGGCACCCAGTACTCGCCATTCCTTATCACAACGGATCTGTGTACGTTGATGGGTTCCCCGTCCAGCGCGACGAACTGGCTGTCCGACGCCATGGAGATCCTGTGAATCCCCACGGCCAGAGACATCTTCGATGTCCGGGGACTCCAGTGACGGGACGCCCCAACGACTCGAGCGAGATCGGCGAGTCGGAAGTACGACGCGCCGTCGATCCTAGCCGTTTCGACGTGCTCGGTGCGTCCGTCATCGAGCGCGACCGAGAACACGTCACCGAATGCGGAGGTGCAGCAGAGAAACGCGGCCACCAGAGCGACCACGACCACTACGACTGTGCGCGGTGTCCTACTCATTCCCGATCCTCGTCTCCACGTCCGCGGCGCTTGAGTTCCCGCTCCACCTCGCGCGTGGCGTCCTTTTCGCGGAGCGTTTGGCGCTTGTCGTATGTCTTCTTGCCGCGGCAGATTCCCACTTCGATCTTCACTCTCCCCCGCTTGAGGTACACCGCGAGCGGGATGAGCGTCATTCCCTTCTCCAGCACCTGACGGTGCAGGCGGTGTATCTCGGTCTTGTGAGCGAGAAGCTTGCGGCGCCGCCTCGGATCGACGTTGAAGCGATTCCCCTGCTCGTACGGGCTGATGTGAGCGCCGTGAAGGAACAGCTCCCCGTCCTCGATCCTGACGAAGCTGTCGACCAGCTGCACCTTCCCGAGGCGTACTGACTTGACTTCCGTGCCCTTGAGCACGATACCGGTCTCTATCGAATCGACGACATAATAGTCGTGCCGGGCTCGCTTGTTCTTCGCGAGGATCTTGACATCGCCGCTCACTGGCGCCGCTCCCGTCTGGCGCCCGGCGAGCCGGGCGTGTCCCTCTAGCCTGGGGCCTGATGAGGAGTTACAGCATCCCGCGATGCGGCTGGGTCCGCAGACGGCCGGGCCGCAACAAGAGGATGCTAGCAGAGCCGCGGTCGGATGGGCAAGACGATTCGGGGAGCTCTCGCACGGCGAAGGGGCAGCGATGCGCCGGCCGCGCAGAACGGCCCGAAGCGCGCGTACGCGGCAGAGGGCGGGGGTGGTCCCCGCCCTCTAACCAAGCTCGTTGCAGTCGAGCCCGCCAGTTGGCGGGCGATCCGACTCCCTCGAGCGCCGCCGTGCGTGCCAGCGGCTTCGGAACTCGAAGTCTGGCCGGACTCCGGTCATCTACCGGATCGCCGCGGGCAATCCCCCGAGAGAATGAGAGTTGGCCGGCCACGCCGCGAGAAGGGGCTCTTGCCAACGCGACTGTGACAACGGAATGTCTGTGTTTCGTTCTGTTGGCTTCGCGGCTGCTCCCCCGATATCGGGCGTTGGCCGGCCAGAATGCGACGGCGAGCTACCGCCGTCTGTCGTCCCCCCAACAACTGGAAACATGCATGCCACCGCCTAAGGTGACGTCTCTCAGTAGTGATTGTAGCACAGGTGAGTCAAGCTGTCAATAGTGCGGGGCTCAGACAGCAGGCGCTTCACGAGGAGCGAAAGCACAAGGGCGCTCCCGCTGGTGGAAGCGCCCTTGTGGAAACCC
>DAOWCM010000190.1 GCA_030639555.1 Candidatus Eiseniibacteriota bacterium
CACGCGGCTCTCGATAGGGACATCGGGCCAGGGACAGGGGCTGGTGCTCGTGCCTCCGGGTGCCTGCACCCAGCACGCGACGCCCATCCTGTCGTAGTTCCACGACGGCTGAACGGTGAACGTGTGATTGATATCGGTGCTTGCTCCTGCCGCAAGGCTGAATGCGTCTCCCGTGGTCGCGGTCATCATGTGCACGACGTGGTAAGGGAGGTGCGAGGTGCCCCCGCCGTAGGCCGCCACGTTGTCGTCGTGCACGGCGACCATGCAGAATCTCGCGTCCGAGACCGCGGTCTCAGCCTCGATGTGGGCCGTGAAATCACCCTCCCCGTTCTCGGTCAGCGTGATGATGAGAGGCGAGTCAACGACCCTGTGTGCTTCGAAGTCAGGCTCGAGCCACGAGAGCGGCCATACGTCCGACATGCCGTCACCGCACACGGTGGGCATCGCCGAGATGCCGTAGTATCCGGTCCTGCCGCTCCAGTACGCATCGCCGAAGTCATGCTGAACCAAGACGAGTTCCTCACGGCTGTGGCGGTCCTGGAAGTTGAAGACATCAACTGATGCCTGAGGGCAGCTGCTTCACCAGCTGGCTGTGAAGTGTTCGTAGAGGACGGTCTTCTGGGCTCCCAGGGCCGGGAGCGCGAGCAGGGCGATCAGGAGCGTAGGTGCGATGAACCTGCAGGCCATGTCTTCCTCCGAATCTTTCACGTGCGTGAGACTTCCATATATTCGATACTACCAGTCACATTATATCACACAAATGCGCCAAAGGCAAGCGGCGCCACGGATCTCTCGACATGATCCCCGCGTCCGCAGTCAGCCATTGCGCAGCGGGTGCGCTCCCGCTACTATCACTGGCGTCACAACCCGAATAGCACCAGCCGCAATGCGTATCTGCTGCAGGGCAGGTGAAGCACCCGCGCGGGCATTCCGCCCGCGGGTCCCCCCTCGCCCACCGCGGAAGGAGTCTGCATGAAGTACGACCCTGAGATGCTGGTCCGGTCGAGGCCCGCGCCCAAGTTGCCGGAGATCAACCGGAACATGGTGCAGTGGGCGGCCATTGTTATTCTTGGCATTATTCTCCTGTCGACGACCTTCTATTCGGTCGCGACCGACGAGGTGGGCGTGGTGAAGCGCATGGGCGCCTACACCAGGACGGTCCAGAGCGGCCTTCACATGAAGCTGCCCTTCGCCATCGAGAAGGTGCACAAGGTGCGCGTCAAGCACGTCTTCAAGCAGGAATTCGGCTTCGCGACCGAGCGTCCGGGCGTGCGCACGGTCTACCGGCGCGGCGACTTCTCGGCCGAATCGCTCATGCTGACCGGCGACCTGAACGCGGCGGTCGTCGAGTGGATCGTCCAGTTCAGGATCAGCGACCCGGTACAGTACCTGTTCAAGGTCCGAGGCGTCCCCGAGACCCTCAGGGACGTCGCCGAGGCGGCGGTGCGCCAGATCGTGGGCGACCGCAGCGTCACGGAGGTGCTGACGGTCGGCCGCCGCGAGGTCGCTGACGAGGCGCAGCTGGTCATGCAGGAGATCCTGAACAGCTACGAGACAGGGATACAGATCGAGACGGTCAATCTCAAGGACGTCAATCCTCCGACCCCCGTGAAGCCCTCGTTCAACGAGGTCAACGAGGCCAAGCAGGAGAAGGAGCGGTTGATCAACGAGGCGTGGTCCGAGTACAACAAGGCCGTTCCGGCCGCAGAGGGTGAAGCAGAGCGCGTGATCCGCGCCGCCGAGGGCTACGCCCTGGCCAGGGTCAACCGCGCCGAGGGTGACGCCGAGCGCTTCGTCGCGGTCTGGCGGGAGTACTCGCGCGCGCGCGACGTGACGAAGAGACGGCTCTATCTGGAGACCATGAGCGAGATCCTTCCGCAGATCCCCAACAAGATCATCGTCGACCCGGAGCTCAAGAACCTCATCCCCCTCCTCCAGCTTGACGCGAAAGGAGGCGGGAAATGAAGACGACCAGACTCGCAACACTGGTAGTGGCAGCGTTCCTGGGGCTCATCGTCCTGACGAACTCGCTCTACGTCGTCGACATGACCGAACAGGTCGTCATCACTCAGTTCGGGAAACCCATCGGTGACGCCGTCAGCGAGCCCGGGCTCAAGATCAAGGTGCCGTTCATTCAGAAGGTGAACACGTTCGACAAGCGCATCCTCGAATGGGACGGCAGTCCGCGGCAGGTTCCCACAAGGGACAAGCGCTACATCTGGGTCGACACGTTCGCCCGCTGGCGCATCGTCGACCCGCTCAAGTTCATGCAGTCGGTGACGGACGAGATCGGTGCACAGGCGCGGCTGGACGACGTCATCGACGCCATCACGCGCGACCTCCTGACGAGCCACAACCTCCTCGAGGTCGTGCGGAACACGAATCGCGAGATGGAGGTCTTCGAGATGGACGTCCCTCGCGAGGCGCAGGAGGAGATCGGGATAGGCCGGTCGGAGATCGCGGCGCTGGTTCTCGAGCGCGCGGCGGTGCAGATGCCGAGGTACGGCATCGAGCTTGTCGACGTAAAGATCAAGCGCGTCAACTACGTCGAGGAGGTCCGGCAGAAGGTCTACGAGCGGATGATCTCCGAGCGGCAGAGGATCGCCGAGCGCTACAGGTCCGAGGGAAAGGGCCAGAGCGCGGAGATACGCGGCCAGAAGGAGAAGGAACTACAGCGCATAACATCCGGGGCGTACCGCATCGCGGAGGAGCTGAAGGGGAATGCCGACGCCGACGCGGCTAAGATCTACGCCAACGCCTTCGGTCGCGACCCGGAGTTCTACTCGTTCCTGAGGACGCTCGAGAGCTACAAGACGACGCTGGACAGCGAGAGCACGCTGATACTCACGACCGACGGCGACTACTTCCGGCTCCTGAAGAAGATGACGGGGAACTAGAGCTTTCGGCCGACGGCAGACATGCGGCGGCTGCCGCGAGTGAACGGCAGCCCGGTCTTGCCGTCGCAGATGAACTCGAGAGTGAGCCCGGCGGACTCCATCAGGGCCTCCATCTGAGAGGGCGTGTAGAGCCTGATGGAGCTCCGCCGGCGCGTGCGCTTCCCGCCGCGCTCGAAGAGCCATGAGCCGTTGATCCGCTGGCGCTTCGCGTCCCAGCTGTTCCTCGTCGTGACTCTGACCCCGAAGTTCTCGAACGAGACCACCTTCAGGAACTGCCTGAGGACGCGCTCCCGATTGACCTGGTCTATGAGAACCCGTCCGCCCGACACCAGGATGTCCGCGAACCCCCTCAGAACCTCCAGATTCGTGTCATCATCGAAGTAGCCGAAGCTCCCCCACCAGTTGATGGCAGCGTTGAACTCACGGGGTAGCCCGAGGTCCCGCATGTCGCCGTGATGGAACGTGCCGGGAAGACCCGCCTTCCGAAACTGCCTCCTGGCGCGCCGCACGCTGGGTTCACAGGCATCCACGCCAACGACCCTGCATCCGGCCCTGGCCAGCTCGAGCGAAATGCGGCCGTCTCCGCAGGGCACGTCGGCGACCTTGCTTCCCCTCCGGAGCCTGAGGATCCTGCGGAGAACGCGGGCCTCTTCGGCGGCCGCGTCGGTCATCGGCGCGGCCTTCTGCATCTCCGACCAGAAGCCCGTGAAGAAGTCCTCCGTCCAGTGAGCCATGGCGCCTCCCGTCCGGGGGCCGTCCGAGTGCGGCACGCCCCGGAGCTCTCTCCCCCCGGACAGGATAGCGGCAGGAGCGAGGCTCCTTCAACGGGGAACGCGTGCCCGATACACGCGCCCGGCAGGGAACGCCGCACCCGACGGGGAAGGCGCGCGCCTGCACCTAGTCCGTGAAGTAAATCACCGGATCCGGAAGCCTGAGTTCGACGGCCTCATCGACGGCCTCAAGCAGCGCGGTGAAATCCGCTCCGCTCTCGCTCGCCGCGCGAGCCGCGTCCGCCAGGTACCGGGCCCACGCCTTTTCGTCCGCCGACTTCTCGTTCGAGTGCGGGAAGCTCCGGCCGCTCCAGCGCAGCTCGCGTTCAAGAACCCACTCGACAGCCTGGCGCGCCGCCTGCGTGTAGGTCACGCCCGAGGACTTGGCCGCCAGCACCGTTCCGTCGCTTCCGATAGTGAACCTCATCTCCTCGGACAGAAGTTGCGCCACGAGTTCGGCGGCGTCCGAATACTGTGCCCCTCCGCGTAGTGCCTCCGCCTCCGACAGCGCGGCCCGTGCCCCATTCAGCGCGTCGAGCCGGTCGGAGTGTCTCGTCGCCCGAGGCATCCCGGGCACTCGCGCCAGGGCGTCGCGGACATCGTTCACGAGCGCGCGCTCACGCTCGAGCTCAAGTCTCGCGGTTCGCTCCCCTATCGCCGCGGCGAGCGCGCCGTCGAGCAGCCGGCACTCGGCGGTCGTCTCGGCGAAGCCCTCCTCGAACTCTCCCCGCAGCCTGGTCGCACCGTCGATGTCTCCCGCGGTCAGGGCCGAAGATGCTGCTCCTACCCGCTCGTGGTCCCGCCGGTTCGCGTCCGCCAGCGCTGTCCGCTCGGCAAGCAGGAGCGGTACCCGAACGCGCTCCCCCACCTCGAGCTCGCGGACGCCGTTCAGCGCCGTGAGTTCGTCCCACGCCCGATATACGTCCCGGTCGCCGCCGGCGACCTCGTCGGGGGAAACGCGGCGCCCGGCGGCCACGAGGTCACGCGCCAGCGTC
>DAOWCM010000353.1 GCA_030639555.1 Candidatus Eiseniibacteriota bacterium
CCCCGGGCCTCTTCTCGTAGCTGCGCGTGCCGAGCAGACTGACCGCTCGTGTCACGCTACTTCAGCAACGTCATCTTCGTGAACGCGTCCGCTCCGCCCGCACTGAGCTTGGCGAAGTACATACCGGTCGCGAGCCCCTTCCCAGCGTCATCCATACCGTCCCAGACCGCGACGGCCGGACCCGCCGGATACTCGGCGTCGACGAGCGACCGCACGACCTGGCCGTTCACGTTGTGAATGGTCAGGGTCACACGCCCCGCGCTCTCAGGTACCGTGAACGCGATCTTCGTCATCGGATTGAACGGGTTCGGGAAGACGTGGTCGATGGCCAGCCTGTGAACCGTACCGTCATCGACGCCCGCGGCTTCGCCGAACCACTCGAGAACCCGGTCCAGCAGGGTGTCCCGATTGTTCGGATAGTCGGCTTCGAAGAAACTCACGCTCTCGAACGGGAAAGTATGGAAGACGATCTTCCAGTCGCCCTCCTGGACCTTGAGACCGACGTTCCCCGGTGTCCCGGTGAAGTTGACCTCCGACGGGCCGGTCGCCACGAACGCATCTGCGCTGGTCGGCGGCACACCGTACACCAGGTGGAGTTCCATGCCGTCGGAAATGGCATCGCCGGACACGCCGTAGGCGTAGAGGTCGCCAACGTCGTCAGTCCACGACGTGATGTGGAGATAGTCCTGGATGAACGCACCGGTCGACAGGCGGCTGGACAGGAAGTTCATACTTGCAAGGTAGAGGTTCCCGCCGCCGTCCAGGTAGTCCATGATGGCCATCTCGTCCTGGCCCGTGAAGGCGAAGGCGTTCCCGTTCGCGTTGGTCCATAGCACCGCCCAGTAGGACGAGAGCATCGCCAGGTTCGGCCTGCCGCGATCCTCCGTGACCCACGTCATCTGTGAGTAGCCGTTGTTCGCGAGTGCCGTCTCCCAGTGCGACTCGTTGCCCCAGCCCATGTCGTCAGCGACGAGGAGGATAGAGGGCAGTTCTACGAAGGTCGCGAACGAACACACCGCGGATCTGGTGGGATTGCCGCCGCTGACGGAGGTCAGGGTCGTCACGCACATGCCCTGAACCGTCCCGAGGTTGTCGACCATCCGAACTTCCAGTTCGACCGTCTCCTCCGGATCGAGAGTGAACTCGGTCGAGCCGGTCTGCCACGAACCGCCGACCTCGCGGTAGCTGGCCTCCCAGTCGGTCGAACTCACACCGTCGGGCAGCTCGTCCTGCGCGATGCTCACTGTCACCGTGTCGAGCGCGGTGCCGGCGTTCTCGCGCGTTGCCGTGTAAGTTGCCGTCTCCCCGTAGCCGATCTCGCTTGCGTAGAACGGCGTCGCCATCACAACGGCGTACGGATCCGGCATGAGGTGCGAGTTGACTATCTCGAATGGACCGCTCGTGTTCTCGAGGAAAACGACGACCTGCAGGTCGCCCCCGATCTCCCAGTCAACGACGAAGTGTCTGGTGACGACAACGGAGTCGCCTGGCGCCGAGAGCGAGATGGGCTCCGGCGTGGCTACTTCCCTGGCCGTCCAGGGATAGGAAGGCGACGACTCCTCGATCACCACAAACTGAGCCTGCATGTTCGTATAGGAAACCGATGCGTCCGCCTTGAACTTGGCAGTGATGGTCCCGCCGCCCTCACCAACGTAGCCGTCGGAGGTGATGATCACGGGCGAGGGAATGCTCATTCTGTTGAGAACGATGGGGCGGTAGGTGTTGATAACGGTCGAGCCCGCGCCGACCACTTCTTCCACGGCGTCGAACTCGGTCGTCGGATAGGCACTTATGCCATAGAGCGAGTTGCGGGCGGTGCTTCCGGAGAACTGCCAGGAGTCACCGATGTGCCAGTAGATGCAGACCAGTCGGTCGGTACCGTAGTCTTCCTCCAACTGTGAGAGCGCCGCACGGGCGTTCGGACAGTACGGTCACCAGTCACCTCCGAAGAGCTCAGCCAGCACAGCTCTCTCGGCCGCGACGGCCGGCACGACGACCGTCAACAGCATCCCGACGGCCATGAATAGAATCGCCAGTCGCTTCACCACGCTGCTCTCCTTTCGCGGTGTTACCGCGCCAGTAAATCAGGCCCGTGCCGCCTGGGTCACTGGGGAGGCAGCGTTCCTGCTCGCTATCGACTCTTCACTTCCATCGCTGCTGGTATTATCCATGGGGTCCGCATCCCAGTCCACAGCGAATGCAGAATCCACAGGCACAGTTTACCACATACTGGGTAGGAATTCAACCGTTTGCCGCCACGCCCGGTCAGATGCGTGCCAGTGTCAAGACAGGAACAAGCCCCTGGACTTGTATTCTCAGAACACAAGCAAGGGGCTTGTAGATGCGTGATACTGCTGTTCTGCCTCAGGGACTACACCGTCGCCTCCATGATGATGTTGGCAAGCTGCGTGATGTTGAGGTCGGCGGGCGCCTCCTTAGCGGACCAGAAGAACGCCTCGTCCCAGGTATGCATACCGGTGAGGTTCGTGCGGCCGAAGAGGTCGGCCTCCTTGATGGTGCCCTTGAGGTCGAAGCCGTGGTTGCCTACCGGAATGAGGTCAGGACCCCTGGCGCTCTCCGGCCCCGAGTAGACCTCGTCCCGCTCGAAGACGCGCTCGATGACGGGTTTCCCTTCGTACTGAAGCTCGGCAAGCCCCGCCTTGATCTCGTCCATGATGTCCCTGGCCGACGCGTCGTCGACGCTCCCCTTCGGGAAGCGGCCCTTGCGATTCAGGTAGATGCGGCCCGGGTCGATGACGAA
>DAOWCM010000448.1 GCA_030639555.1 Candidatus Eiseniibacteriota bacterium
GAGGCGGGCGCCACCGCCGTCGAGGAGTTGGCGTTCACGCTCGCCGACGGGATTGCCTACGTTGAGGCGGCGAAGGAACGCGGGCTGGACGTCGAGACGTTCGCGGCGCGGCTGTCGTTCTTCTTCGACGCGCACAACGACCTCTTCGAGGAGGTCGCGAAGCTCCGCGCGGCGCGCCGGATGTGGGCGCGCATCGTGAAGGAACGCTTCGGCATCGACTCGCCGCGCGCACAGATGCTCAGGTTCCACACGCAGACGGCCGGCTGCACGCTGACGGCCCAGCAGCCCGAGCTCAACGTCGTTCGCGTGACGCTGCAGGCTCTCGCGGCGGTGCTGGGTGGGACGCAGTCGCTGCACACAAATTCCCGGGACGAGGCGCTGGCGCTTCCGACCGAGCAGAGCGTGCGCATCGCCCTCCGCACGCAGCAAGTGATCGCGGAGGAGAGCGGCGTCGCGAGCGTGACTGACCCGCTCGGCGGCTCCTACTACGTGGAGGCGCTGACGGACCGCATCGAGAGCGAGGCCAGGGCAGAGCTCGACAGGATAGACGGGATGGGGGGCGCGACCGCCGCCATAGAGAACGGGCACTTCCAGCGCGCCATTGCCAAGAGCGCGTACCGACAGCAGAAGGAAGTGGAGAACGAGGAGCGCGTCGTCGTCGGCGTCAACAGGTACACGGTGGACGAGCCCGCGCGCATGGAGGTCCTGCGCGTGGACCCCTCCATCAGAGAAGACAAGCTCGAGGCTCTGGCGAGATTGCGCGATTCACGCGACTCGTCGGCGGTGGAAGGGGCCCTGAAGCGGCTCGAAGACGATGCGGTCGAGGGTACGCCCACGATGGAGGCCGCGCTCGAGTGCGCGCGACGGCGCGTGACGCTGGGCGAGATGTCCAGCGCGCTGGAGAGAGTGTTTGGCAGGTACAAGCCGTCCCAGGCTGCGTGGTAGAGAGGGCGGTGCGGTCGCCGGTACGATAGGACCCATGTGGAGTGAGTGCGAGAGCTGCGGTGCGCGAGGAACCGATGAGCGAGAGCAGAGCAAAGGCCAAGCGGGTAGACCACATCTCGATCGTTGTCGAGGACTTCGATAAGGCGTACGATTTCTACGTCAACCAGCTTGGTCTCGAAGTGCTCAAGGTTGAGGAGTCGGAGCTCCACGGCGTCAAGGCCGCATTCTTGAAGATCGGCGACATGATGATCGAGATAATCCACCCGCTCGGGGAGGGACCCATCGCGGATTTCCTCGAGAAGCGCGGCCCGGGGTTCCATCACGTCGCGTTCGAGGTGCCCGATCTCCCGGAGGCGCTCGACGAAGTGGCCGGCGCGGGCATCCGCGTTCTGGGCGAGCCCAAGCCCGGCATCCACGGGGGCCGCATATCATTCCTGCACCCGAAAGACACGCAGGGCACGATGGTGGAGTTGTGCGATAAGAAGGAGTCGGAGGACTCATGAAGATCTTCGACCGGATGAAGAACAGAGGGCACGAGCAGCTCATCTTCTGCCTGAACAAGCCCACGGGTCTTCGGGCGATCATAGCCATCCATGACACGACGCTCGGGACGTCGGTGGGCGGCACCAGGCTCATGGAGTATGAGCGTGAGGAAGATGCCGTCATCGACGCGCTGCGGCTCTCGGAGATATCGACGTTCCAGAGCGCCTCGTTCGACAGCGACATGGGTGGGGGAGCGGCCGTGCTCATGACCCGGGAGGGGCAGGAGACCGACGAGGCGTACTTCAGGGCGTTCGGCAGGTTCGTTGAGGGGCTCAAGGGGCTCTTCGTCGCCTACC
>DAOWCM010000403.1 GCA_030639555.1 Candidatus Eiseniibacteriota bacterium
CGTGCGAGGGACAGGTCTTCGCGTTCGAGTTCAACGGAGCGGCCTTCGAGCCCGCCATGGAGTGGCAGGGTCCCGGGGGTAATCACGCGAGGACCGGGATCCTGGTTCAGCCCTTCGCGGGCAGCATAGCCGAGGGCGCAACGCTGTTCGGAAGGTACTTCATCACCGGTGACGTCACCATCGAACAGGGCGCCACGGTGACGGTTCTCCCGGACGCCGTGCTGGAGTTTGCCAGCGACGTCTCACCAACGCTCGAGGTCTACGGCCAGTTGTCCGCCATCGGGCGTCCCGGCGCGGAGGTCACCATGCGTTCCAGGCCGGAGGGTACGCCCAACAGCTGGGGCGGGATCGACCTCAAGGCCGGGTCGTCCGCGGCTCTTTCGTCGTGTCTCATCTCAAGCGCGTCCGTGGGCGTTCGAGGAAACGAGGCCACGGTCGTCCTGGACAACTGCGAGGTGTACGAGAACGTTATCGGAGCCCATCTGACAGGGTGCGCGCTCGACGCGACGGCAAGCACTTTCTCGCAGTCGGACAGCCTGGGCATGTATCTGAGCGGCGGGAGCGGGACCATAACCGACTGCGTCTTCGACGGAAACGTCTCGGCAGGACTCTGGTGCGACGACTACGCGTCCCACGGCATCATGAGGAGCTCGTTCACGAACACGACCGACGGCAGCGGCCTGATATGCCACAGGCACTCGGACGCCTCCATCGACACGTGCACCATTAGCCTGAACGCGGGGCACGGCGCGCTGGTCCGCACGTCCTCGCCGAGCTTCAACGCGTGCTCGATCACGGACAACTCGTTGAACGGCATCCTCTGCCACAGGCTCTCAGCGCCCACGGTCTGCTGGACCACCATCTCCGGCAACACTATCGGGGTCGCAGCGGAGTCGGGCGCCTTTCCGAACCTCGGGGACGAGATCAACGAGGATACCGGGAACAACAGCATCGTGGACAACCTGACGGCCGCCGTGGCCAACTACACCAGCGGGGAATTCCCCCTCCAGATCAGGGGCAACTGGTGGGGCGCGGCGCCGCCGGTCGGCAGGATCTTCATTGGATACGTCCGCTACTGGCCCTACCTGCTGGCGCCCCCTGAGTCGGGTACCGGTGGGCGCGATCTCGTCGAGCATGAGGAGCCCGTGCCGTCGATGTTCCGGCTGGGCCACAGCTCTCCCAACCCGTTCAATCCCGTTACCTCGGTCGACTACGACATTCCCGCCGGTGGTGGTAGCGTCGACATTGCCGTCTTCGACGTTGCGGGCAGGCGCATCGCGACGCTATACTCCGGTCACCACGATCCGGGCACTCACAGGGTGACCTGGGACGGCCGCGACAGCCGCGGGCGCAGCGTGGCGAGCGGGATCTACTTCGTCCGCCTGGACGCCCGGGAGTTCAGCGCTTCCAGGAAGATGGTCCTCCTGAAATAGTTCTCCGATCCCACTCAACACATGAGACCGAAACGCCCAGCACGAGCCGGGAGGAGAGACCTGTTCATGGCGGACGTGACGAACGTCGGCGTGTTCACAAGCGGAGGCGACGCCCCTGGCATGAACGCCGCCATCAGGGCGATCGTCAGGACGGCGGTGGCGCGCGGCGTCGGGGTCACTGGTATCATCCGCGGCTACACGGGTCTCATCGCCGGCGACTTCATGAACCTCGACGTCAGCTCCGTGTCGAACATCATCCAGCTTGGCGGAACCATTCTCAAGACCAGCCGATCGGCTGCCTTCAGGGAAGCGGACGGCAGAACCGAAGCGGCCAGGAAGCTGGCCGACGCCGGCGTCGATGCACTGATAGGTATTGGCGGTGGCGGCACCTTCCGCGGACTGTTGGACCTGTCGAACGAGCATGGTGTTCCCGTCGTGGGTGTTCCCGGGACCATCGACAACGACATCCAGGGAACCGACGACACGATCGGATTCGACACGGCAGTGAACACCGCGCTCGAGTCCATCGACAAGATCCGCGACACGGCTGATTCCCACGACAGGATCTTCTTCATCGAGGTGATGGGAAGGCACTGCGGTGCGATAGCGCTTGAGGTGGGGCTGGCAGGTGGCGCGGAGGAGATCGCGATCCCCGAGGTGGCCTTCGACATCGATCAGACCTGCAGCGTTCTCGCGGAGGGCAAGAAGCGTGGGAAGACGAGCTTCATTGTCGTGGTCGCCGAGGGAGCCTACGAAGGTGGCGCCATCGCGTTCGCCGCGGCGGTCCGGGAGCGCAC
>DAOWCM010000373.1 GCA_030639555.1 Candidatus Eiseniibacteriota bacterium
CGATGCGATCACCGCAATGATGAGGATGAGGAGAAGCGGGTGGATCGTGCCGGACAGCGAGAGCGAGCCCGCGATCCATTGAGCCGTTCCGGACTCAAACAGCCCCTTGCCCAGCGCCAGTCCCCCACCGAACAGGTAGAGTGTTCCGAACGAGATGGACCTCGTGTCTGCCCAGACGAGCGGGAACTCCCACTTCCTGATGTTCGTGGGGACGATGAACAGGAGGAGCGCGCAGGATATCGCGATGAGCGAGTCGTCGAACCGCTCCTGCAGTGTGGCCATGAACGGGAGCGGTATCGCGTCCCAGAACGGGCGCGTCAGCCAGAGGACCGCCACCATCACGAACGCGACGATCGTGTACTTTCCGCCCTGTGAAATCGGACCGAGCGCTTTCCGCTCCTCTTCGAGCGCCTCCCCGCCGGTGATGGTCTTGACCTTCGGCTTGTGACTCCACCAGAGGAACCACCACGTGAGCGGCAGCATGACCACGGCGAACGGCAACCCGACCTTGAGCCACTCGAAGAACGTGATCTCGCGCCCGAGGAGCGACTGGGAGAAGCCGGCGAGCAGAACGTTGGGCGGAGTTCCGACCAGCGTCGCGACGCCGCCGATGGTGGCCGCGTAGGCTATTCCTAAGAGCAGGACCGTGCCGTAGCGCGACTCCGCCTTGAGCTGCGAGTTCGTGAGGATCGCCAGAGCTATGGGGAGCATCATGGCTGTCGTTGCCGTGTTCGAGAGGAAGGCGGACAGAAACGCGGTCAGCCCCATGAAGTAGAGGACGAGCATCTTCGAGTCGCCGCCGACGCGCCCGAGGATCGCGAGCGCGAGCCTGCGGTCGATGCCCCACTTCATCATGGAGCGCGCGATGATGAACCCGCCAAGGAAGAGGAACACCAGCCGGTTGGCGTACTGCGAGAGCGTTTCCTGAAGCGGGAGGATGCCGAGCAGAGGCAGGAGAACGGCCGGTACGAGCGAGGTCGCGTAGATGGAAACGGCCTCGGTGCCCCACCACATGGCGCACAGCGCAAGCACGGCGAGCGTCCGCTTGATCTGGACGTCGACGGGAAGCGGTGCGACCATCAGCGCAACGAAGACGGCGATCCCGCCGACAAAGCCAATCTTCTTCTTGAGTGTCGTGAACCCACTCACACTTCTGCGCCCTCCGGGGGAAGCTGACTCCGGCCGCCGTCGCCGTTGTCGTCCAGCGCGTCCCTCGCGGCCCTCGTCACCTCGTCGTACACGTCCTTCAGCGGAATGCCTCGCAGGAGCGCGATCTTCCTCACGCTCTCGTACTCCGGTGCCGCGTTCGCTATCCGGCCGTCGTGCCTGCTCACCTTGACCACAACCGGGCCGAATCGGGTGTCGATCTCGACGGTCTCTCTCTCGAGCTTCTGCCGACGCAGCATGCCGATACGCACGCCGAGCGTGGTCGTCTCCCTGAACAGAGTGGCGACGACAGCGTCCTCCTCGGCCGGACGAGCGAGCACGCTCAGGAGCGTACCGGGGCGGTTCTTCTTCATGAAGACGGGGGTAGTGTAGACGTCGAGTGCGCCCTGTGACAGGAGGAGCTCACAGACGTACCCAATGACTTCAGGGCTCATGTCGTCGATGTTGGTCTCGATGAGCATCACCTCGTCGGCTTCGTACGCACTGTCAGCCTGCCCGATGGTCACGCGGAGGAGGTTCGGGATGGGAAGGTCCCTGCTTCCGGCGCCGTAGCCCGTCGTCTCAACACGCATCGCGGGCATCGGGCCGAATCCCGTGCCCCCTGCCGCGAGCGTCCTGATTATGGCGACGCCGGTGGGTGTGGCAAGCTCGGCGTCGATCCCACGCGAGACGACCGGGACTCCCTCGAGCAGCGCCAGGGTCGCAGGTGCGGGAACCGGGATCGTCCCGTGCCTGCATTCGACGAAGCCGGTGCCCACGTGGATACTCGACGCGCGCACCTCGTCGACGCCCAGCAACTTCAGGCCGGCAACCGACGACACGACGTCGACTATCGCATCGAGCCCGCCGACCTCGTGCAGGTGGATCTCATCGACGTTCGCATTGTGGATTCTGGCCTCGACGCGGGCGAGCGTCTGTAGAATCGCGACACTGGCCCGCTTGACGTCTTCATCCAGACGGCTGTCCTCGACGATCCTGACGATTTCGGCGGCGCTTCTCGAGACGTTCGCTTCTTCAGTAACGACCTCGAACTTCGTGCCCGAGATGCCGTTCCTCTCGGTCTTCCGCACCTCGACGCTGTAGCCGCCGACGTCGAGCTTCGAAAGCTCACGCTTAAGGTCCGCAAGCGCGAGCCCCGCATCGAGCAGGGCGCCGACGATCATGTCGCCGGCCACGCCCGCGAAGCAATCGAAGTACGCGATTCTCATGGCGCCTCGCACGTCCGGTTGATCACGCTTGCCATGTAGCCCGCTCCGAAGCCATTGTCGATGTTGACCACGGCAACGCCCGGGGCGCAGCTGTTGAGCATCGTGAGAAGGGCGGACAGGCCGTGGAAGCTGGCGCCGTATCCGACGCTCGTC
>DAOWCM010000058.1 GCA_030639555.1 Candidatus Eiseniibacteriota bacterium
AGTAAAAAGACGGCCAAGAAAAAGCCGGCTACCAAAAAGGCCGCCACCAAAAAGAAGGGCAAGGCAGCCAAGACAGTTGCCGAGCCGGCGCCGGTTGCCGCGTCGCCGGAACGGCCTGCAACTCCGGCGCCTCAGCCGAAACCGGCGTTCGCGCCTCAGCCGGAGCCGGCGTTCGCGCCGCCTTCCGACGAGGCGCGCTCCGGCGGCGCCATGCGCGGCATCGTCGCCCTGTGGGGCCCGCTGGCGATTATCGTATTGCTGATCGTCGTTTCGCGACTCGGTGATGAAGAGCCCGGAGCGCTTGGGCGTGGGGCCGCGACCGGAGGGCACGGGGATCACTCGTCGGCGGTGCACGGCGGAGAGCACGGCGGCGCGGGTGGGCACGATCACCACGCGCACATGGTGGCGGACTACAGGCGGCGGTTCTTTGTCTGTCTGGTCGCGACGCTGCCAATCCTGGCGCTCTCCCCGATGCTTCAGAAGTGGACCGGTCTTGCGCGGACTCTGAGTTTCCCAGGAGATTCGTACGTCCTCTTCGGACTGGCGACCTTCGTTTTCATCTACGGTGGCCTGCCATTCCTCCGCGGCATGGTAGACGAGGCGCGGAAGCGACAGCCCGGGATGATGACGCTTGTCTCGGTCGCGATAACGGTCGCCTATGCCTACAGCTCGGCAGTCGTGTTCGGTCTTCAGGGAAAGATGTTCTTCTGGGAGCTCGCTACACTCACGGACATCATGCTGCTCGGGCACTGGATCGAGATGAGATCGATCATGGGTGCGTCCCGCGCGCTCGAGGAGCTGGCGAGGCTCATGCCGTCGGCGGCGCACAGGCTGACTGCCAACGGCGCCACGGAAGAAGTCCCCCTCGAGGAGCTCCGGGCGGGAGACAGGGTTCTTGTCAGGCCGGGGGAGAAGATCCCGGCAGACGGCCTGGTGGTCGAGGGGCAGAGCTCGGTCGACGAGTCGATGCTGACGGGCGAGTCCAAACCCGCGCGGAAGGAGCAGGGGGCGGAAGTCGTGGGGGGCTCGGTTAACGCAGAGGGTTCCCTGGTTCTGGAGATCACGCGGACGGGAGAGGAGTCCTACCTCGCTCAGGTTATCGACCTGGTCAGACAGGCCCAGGGGAGCAAGTCGCGGGGGCAGGACCTCGCGAACCGCGCCGCTGGATGGCTCACGTACGTCGCCCTGGGGTCCGGGGCGATAACGATCGCGGTCTGGCTCTCGCTCGGCGGGAAGGGATTCGCGTTCGCGCTGGAGCGCGCGATCACGGTAATCGTGATATCGTGTCCCCACGCGCTCGGCCTTGCGGTCCCGCTCGTCGTGGCCGTCTCGACATCGCTTGCCGCGTCGAGGGGACTCCTGATTCGCGACCGCGCGGCGTTCGAGCGCGCTCGGGGCATCGATGCGATCGTGTTCGACAAGACCGGGACGCTCACGAAAGGAAGCTTCGGGGTCACGGACGTCGTGGTGTTCCCTGGAGGTCCGGGCAGAGAGGAGATACTCGAGTTTGCGGCCGCTCTCGAGGAACGCTCTGAGCACCCGATAGCCCGTGCCATCGCTTCCTCTGGTACGGCGGGGAGGCGCGTCGAGGATTTCCGCGCCATCCCCGGAAAAGGGGTGGAAGGGACCGTCGACGGCCGGCGCGTCGATGTTGCGAGTCCCGGCCACGCAAGACAGCTCGCCCCCGACCTGCCGGAGGACCTCACGCGCTCGTTGAGCGCGCAGGGGAAGACGGTCGTCTTCGTCTTTCTGGATGGTGAACCAGTTGGCGCTGTTGCCCTGGCGGATGTCATCAGACCCGAATCGAAAGCTGCAGTGAGGGGATTCCAGGAGATGGGCGTCCGATGCATGATGCTCACCGGCGATACTGAGGAGGTCGCTCGATGGGTTGCCGGCGAGCTGGGGCTCGATGAGTACCATGCCCGGGTTCTCCCGGACCAGAAGGCAGAAAAAATCCGCGAGATCCAATCGCGTGGGTACACGGTCGCGATGACCGGCGATGGCGTGAATGACGCCCCCGCTCTCGCCCAGGCCGACGTTGGCATCGCCATCGGGGCCGGCACGGATGTCGCCGTCGAGACGGCGGACATCGTGCTCGTGAAGAGCAGTCCTCTCGACGCGCTCGGCGTCATCTCGCTCGCGAGGGCGACGTACAGGAAGATCGTCCAGAACCTCGTGTGGGCGACCGGCTACAACGCCGTTGCCATTCCGCTAGCCGCCGGCGTCCTGATAGGATACGGGATTGTGCTGAGTCCGGCCGCTGGCGCCGCGCTGATGTCGCTCAGCACGGTCATAGTGGCCGTGAATGCTCGACGGCTGCGCGTCTGAATCAACGACGCGGATGACCGTCCATTGACGTAGAGGCCGAGGCACGAAGAACCCCGGAAGGAGGTGCATGCATGGCAGCAGGCCTGAAGGAGGTGACTCTCAGGAAGTGGCATCGCAACACCGGAATCGTGCTGGCGCTTCTGATCGCCATCCAGGCCTTCAGCGGGGGCGTGATCGCCTTCCAGGGGCTCCTGAGTGCCCACCATGAGATCAGCGCCTTCCTGGATGAGCGCGAGGTACACACCCTGCACCGTTTCTGGGACTACGTGGGCATCAACATCCACTACGGCGGCAGTACACTGGGCACTATCTACCACGCGGCGCTCGTGCTGGGACTTCTGTGGCTTGTGATCTCAGGGGTCATGATGTACTTCCGAGCGCAGAAGCGGTCGCGACAGCATCGCAGCGTCACGAAGTCCGGAGCCTGACGAACGCGAGGAGGAATCCAGGGCAGAAGTTACCCCGTTGAAGGAGGAACAGCGATGCACTGGTTCGGAGGTGGGAGCATGGGTCTGATGTGGCTGTTCTGGCTGGCTGTCGTGGCCGTCGTCGTGTTCCTCGTCGTGCGGCTCGCCGGGTCCTCCCGCGGAAGTTCCGATTCGATGAGTGAGTCCCCGGAGACGGCGCTGAAGAGACGCTACGCCCGCGGCGAGATCAGCAGGGAGGAGTACGAGCGCATCCTCGAAGACCTCAGGCGCTAGGCAGGGTCGTCGGGTCTGCCGGTCACGCCGGCTGCATGGGCGCCTGTCGTGCCATCGCACGTCCGCGGTTGCTGCGCGGCTCCCCCGCTCACTCGGCTCTTTCATGCTCTTCCTCGAGAAGCGATGTCAGAAGCGCCCGGGTCCTCGGGGCCAGGCGGGCCTCTCCGTCCGGATCCTCGGAGACAATCTCCTCAAGCACGGCCAGCGCATCCTGCCACGTGTCAATGTCTGTTCTCTCGGGAAGTAGATCGTACGTGGCCCCGGTGTCGTCAATCCTGGCGATCGTCTGCTCGAGTACCTCGGGTGTGCTCCAGCTCACATCCTCGAAGAGCTCGGGGCGCGGCTCCTTCAACCCGACCAGGTAGTAACCGCCGTCCGTGCTCGGTCCCAGCACGACGTCGGCGCGCTCAAGCGCGTCGAACGCGTCACTCAGAACATCGCTGCCCAACGTCGGCATGTCGGTGCCGACGATGATTGTCCGGGAGTATCCCTGAGCGTGCGACCACTCGAACGCGTTGGCGAGCCGCTCGCCCAGACCTGTGCCCGACTGAGGTACGAGGCGTGTGGAACCCGGGAGCCACTCGCGAAAAGCGCGCTCCTGCTCGGTGGGCGAGAAGAACGCGAAGAGACCCCATCGTCCCGGCCGTTCCAGGGCGGTGAAGACGTCGTCCACCGTCGCCCGGTAGAGGCTGGCCGCGAGCGCGGGTGACAACGTCGGTTGGAGGCGCGTCTTGACCCGACCCGCCACGGGCAGCTTAACGAACACGAGGAGCGCCTGCTTCTTCTTGCGGGCTTCCTCACCACTGACTTCACCGTTGCGGGTAGGGGTCATGTCTACTCCTGCGCGCCGTCCACCACCGCCCCGCCGCAGCTCGATCCGGCACCCGCCGTGCATCCATAGCAGTGAAGCCCAGTGACGGTTCTCCGGGAGCGAAGCCGCTCGATGTCGAAGTCGCGTATGTCCGTCGGCGCGCCGTCGCCGCACTTGAGGGCCAGCATCTGGTTGAAATCGCAATCGTAGAGTCCGCCGCGCCAGCCGACCGAGACCGTGTTCCTGCACATGACGGCGCCGGCGGCAGCGGGGTTGTATGCGGCAACGAGTTCTGTCATGTAGCTGTCGTAGGCATCCGAACGCCCGAGGTACTCGCGGAATCTCCCGATCGGCATGTTCGTGATGGTGAAGAGGTTGTTGAACACCACCCCGTACCCGTCACCGAGTTCCCGCTTGTAGTCGGCCTCAAGTTCCGACTGGTCTCCGGGGAGAGACGCACCGCCCGGGTTGTAGACGAGGTTCAGGATGAGCCCGGTGTCGGGCTTGCCGTAGCCGACATCGTTCAGCAGTTTGAGTGCCCTGATGGACTTCTCGAAGACGCCCTCGCCGCGCTGCGCGTCCACGTTCTCCTGTGTGTAGCAGGGCATCGACGCAATGACCTCGACGCCGCGGTCGGCGTAGAAGCGCGGCAGGTCTTCATTGCCGGGCTCGAAGAAGACGGTGAGGTTGCACCGAATCATGACATGGCGTCCCAGCTTGACGCTCTTCTCGACCAGACGTCGGAAGTGGGGGTTGAGCTCCGGGGCGCCTCCGGTCAGGTCTATCGTGGGGATGTCGGAACCAGCGAGTGCGGCGATGCACGCGTCGACGGTCTCCGCGTCCATCGTGTCGGAACTGTCGGGTGTGGCCTCGATGTGGCAGTGAGCACACGCCTGGTTACAGAGCCTCCCCAGGTTGACCTGAAGGATCTCCACCCCGTCGGCTCTGAGTGGGAAATGGCCGCTCTCCACGAGGGAGGCGTCGAAGTCCTTGAAGTCTCTCCCGGCTTTGCGTTCCGCGCTGCCGCTCATCCGTCCTCCGTTCTCTCCTGGTCGCCGCCGAAGCTGTACCACCTTGCGAGGGTGTGGGGCGACACTCCCATCTGCCAGAGTAGCGGCAGAGCCCAGTTGCGAACCAGGTTCTTCAGTAGGCCCTCATCCAGCCATCGTCGCACGGACGTGTTGATTCTCAGCGGGATGATCTCGATGCTGCCCTGTTCCTTGAGCCGCTTGCAGAGGTCCATGTCCTCCATCAGGGGGAACTCGCGGAACCCGCCCATCCGTTCAAAAACAGTACGCCGCACGAAAATACCCATGTCTCCAAAAAACAGCCTGCAGGCCTGGTTCTTTCGATTGGACACGTTCTCTGTGATGCGGAAGAAGCGGCTCGGATGGTCGAGATTGTACTCGAACGCCCCTCCGACAATGTCGGGGTTCTCGAGCACGCTGCGCATGGCCTGCAGCGACCCCGGATGCGGGCGCGTGTCGGCATGGAGAAACCAGAGAACGTCTCCGGACGCCTCCCGGGCACCCGCGTTCATCTGGGCGCCCCGCCCGCGGGGAGCGCTCATCACCTTCGCGAAGGTCCTGGCTGCCCCGATGGTCCCGTCAGAACTCCCGCCGTCAGCGACGATCACATCGAGACCAGGCTCGAGGTTGCAGACGTGCTCAAGGAAGGAGCCGATCTCCTCTTCCTCGTTGAGCGTCGGGACGATCACCGAGATCGATAACATCGTTTCATTCCGTGGCGTACCGCGCCCCCTCCCCATTCCGAATCGTGGCCGAGGTCCTCCGGAATTCTGTGAATCTACCACGTCCCGCGGGCCCGTCAAGGTCGCCCGACGAGTCGCGTCCTTGCGCAGCTCCTCAGCATATGACAACATCTGGACATGCATACGCAGAGTGATGGTGGCGCTGGGAGGTAGAGAGCCGGGCGTGCGCTACTCGGTATCGCCGTCACCAGCGAGGAACGACGCAAGCTCGTCCAGGACCTTCGGGTCGACCCAGCACTCGACGAGCCGCCCGCGACGCCTGGTCTTGATGAGGCCGGCCCGTCTGAGCTCCTTGAGGTGGTGAGACGCCGTGGATGGCGCTATGTCGATGCCCTCCGTCAGGTCACTAACGCATCGGCATCTCTCCTGATCCACGTCGCAGGAACGGTCCGTGACGCAGCATGACGCTAGCCTCTTGAAGAGCTTCAGGCGGTGGGGGTTCGATAGCGCCGCGAAGATGGCGGCGTACCGTTCGAGTTCCTGTTCGCGACGTTTCGTCATATGTCGAATCGTAGAAGCGCGGCGGGGTCGTGTCAAGTGCTCTCGGGTTCGGCGCGAGCCACACCGGGTCGGTGATCCGGGATCCCCACCTGCTTCTGTTTGAGAGGCCGATCGCATGGGAGTCACTCGGTACAGCCTCGGGCGCGGGAGGGTCACTGCCGACCACACCGGCCGCGCCGTCCTGATGATGGTCCTCTCCGGGTTATCGTTCTCGCTCGTCGCGATCATGGTCAGACTGGCCGGCGATGTGCCGCTCTACGAGAAGGTGTTCTTCCGCAGTATCGTAATGCTGGTCGCCATGGGCGCAGTGGCCGCGCGGAGCCACGAGAATCCTTTCGCGCGAAACCCGCGCATTCCGGCGCTGGTTCTCCGCGGAGTGTTTGGCACCGGCGCCATGTTCCTCTACTTCTATGCCATCGAGCATCTTACGGTCGGTGACGCGACCGTGCTCAATAAGCTGTCTCCGTTCTTCGTGGCCGTCTTTGCCATGCTGTTCCTGCGAGAGAAGCTCTCCCGCCATGTTATTCCCGTTCTGCTTGTCGCGTTCGCTGGCGCCGCCCTCATCATCAGGCCGCAGCTGAGCTTCCAGGCACTGCCGGCGATTGGTGGGTTCGTGTCCGCGGCCGCGTCGGGCGCCGCCTATACAGTGGTGCGCCACCTGCGCGGGAGCGAGCCCCCCTACAGGATTGTGTTCTACTTCGCGCTCGTGTCCGTCGCGGTGTCGGTGCCGCCGATGGTCCTTCACTTCGTCCGGCCGGAGGGTCTCCAGTGGCTTTACCTGATCGGGGGAGGGGTCTTCGCGACGACCGGGCAGGTCGCGCTGACGCTCGGCTACCATCAGGCCCCCGCGACCAAGGTGTCGATCTACGTCTACGCGCACGTCATCTTCGCATTCCTGCTGGGGCTCGTCCTTCTGGGCGAGGTGCCGGACGCCTTCAGCATCGTCGGGACCGTCATGATCCTAGTGGCAGCGATTTACAACTACCGCAGGGTCTTCGCTGACGCGGTGACATCGACCGGCTGATCTGAGGCGGGCGGACCCCGCAACGCTCGGGGCCCGCCCGGACCGTGGGGCTACTTGTCTTCCTCGGGGCAGCAGTCCACCTCTGCTGAATCACTCGTCCCGCATCTGATGACGACGGTCCTGCTGCCGTCGGACTCCTCGCAGCAGCTCTCGACCGGAATGCAGCACTCGCCTCCGGATTCGCACTTGATGATGACCTTGCACTTCTTCTCGTCCATGTCTCTCACCCCCTTTCGGACGGATTCCGACTCTCCTGCCTGCTCTGTGCGCGAACTCCTGCGCGCCACAGATTCGACACTTCGACACTTATCGAAGTTTAATCCGAAAGGGATGGCCCGTCAAGTGGAGTGCAAGAAGAACCCCGCGCGAGTGTCATCCTCGCGCGGGGTGGAAGATGCTCCGTGCGCTCGTGCGGCCGCCTGAGCGCGGTCGGGGGCGCTAGCCCGCGTCTCTCCAGGCGATGAGTGTCTCGATCTCCTTGTCGAGACGGTCCCCGATCTCGTCGGTGTAGCCCAGGTGCCTGAACACCGCCCTGCCTTCCTCGTCGATGAGAACGGTCACCGGGATCGCGAAGACCCCGTAGGCGTTGGAGACCTTATCGTCGGTGTCGCTCAGCAGGATGTGCCTGGCGTTGTTCTCTTCAAGGAAGCTCTCGGCTTGCGCGCCGCCCGCCCCCGTGTCGATCGAGACGAACTGCACTCCCAGCTCCTCGTACTTCTCGTGAAGCTCAACGAGGCGTGGAAACTCCACGCGGCAGGCCCCTCAGCCATACGACCAGAAGTTGAGGACAAGAACGTCTCCGCGGAAGCTGTCCAGGCTGATCGTCTCACCGTCGGCGGCTCGAAGACGGAACGCCGGGGCCGCCTTCACTCCCTCGTAGCGCAGGTCTGCAAGCAGCTCCTCCACAGCGGAGGCGTCTCCATCGCGCTGGACGAGCAGCGCGGCCAGGTCGCCGCGAGCGGGGTCATCGGAATCGACGGACCTCGCGGCCACCATGGCAAGAAGCTCTATCTGCTCGTCGGTCATACCGGCGGAGTCGTACGCCGTCAGGAGGTGCTGCACGGTCTCGTTGTCCGACGTGAGCGTCTCGTCCATCAGCGTCACCGCGGTCTTCAGATAGCCGGCGGCCTCGGCGTACTCGCCGGCGGCGTAGTGAGCCCATCCTACCGTGTTGAGGACCATCGTGCTGTCGTACCGCGAAGACGCGAACGCCAGGGCCTTCTTGCTGAGCGTAACGGCAACGTCGGGGGCCAGGCCCCGCTCGGCCATGTCGTAGGCGATGCGGTTCATGGGCTCAGAGTCGGTCAGCCCTTCGAGCTCGGCCATCGCCACGGCGGCCTCGACCGCCCGACCCTCGTTCTCCGAGATTGCGATATCGTAGACCGCGGCGTTGAGCGCCGCGATGGCCATCGGGAGCTCGGTCTGTCCCGCGAGCTGCTGCGAGCGTGAGAGCGCGGCCTCGAAACCCTGCTCCTCTACGACGGAGGTCAGGAGCCTCCTGTATGCCATGTCCAGCATCGACCCCCACATGCCGTACTCGTCCCTGTCCGTTGCCCTTTCGGCCGCCAGCGCTACCCTGAGAGTCAGCTCGGGGTCCGTGTGCTCGCTCCGCTGGTGGAAGTAGACGATCCAGTGGTAAGGCTCCATCGGCGCGTCGTTCACCTCGATCATGGCGCGCGCCAAATCCTCCGCCCTCTCCGCGCGCGCGGGGTCCTCGGTCTCGATCAGCGCCCTGTCGAGCCTGGCGATGATCCGGTAGCGAAGCCACGCCGTCAGGTCCTCCGTGTAGAGCGCCTCGTACAGTTCGATGACTGACTCAGTGTCGTCGGCACCGCGGAACTCAGACGCCGCGGCATCGAGGGCCCTCAGGAGAAGCTCTCGGTCGGCCATCTGATTGTTGACCAGAAAGATGAGGGCGGCTTCCTTCTTGGCCGTCAGATCCTCCATCATCTCGATGGCCTCGACCTGCTTCTGGAGCTCGGACTCCCTGTAGGCCGGCAGCCACCACATGAACACGACAGCGGCGACGACCACGATGACCGCGACGGTGATCAGGAATCCTCGTCTCACGTGACCCTCCCTTTCTCGTGGCTCAGGGCTCTCCGCCAGGGGTCTTCCCCCTCACGGAAGTCCTCTGTTGATAGCACGGCGCGGATACTACCACGAGTTTCGAATTGACTTCCACCGATTCCTCAGATAGGCTATCTTGTGTTGTCATTGGGAGATGCGGATGATGGTGGCCGAGATTCACCCTTGGGCCGTGTCCGTCCAGGATGCGTTCCAGATTCAGAAGGAACTGACGCGAGAACTGCTCTTTGAGGACGATACGGACGACCCGGCGCTCATAGCTGGCGTCGACGTCGCCTTCTCGAGGGCGCGCGATCTCCTCTATGCGGCCATCGTTGTGCTCGATGCTGAGACGATGCAGCCGGTCGAGGTCGCGTCGGCCGCGCAGCAACCCGTCTTCCCCTATGTGCCCGGACTGCTCACGTTCCGTGAGGGGCCCGTGGTGCTTCAAGCCTACGAGAAGCTGAAGCTCGAGCCCGACCTCATGATGTTCGATGGTCAGGGCATCGCCCATCCGCGCGGACTGGGACTGGCGGCGCACATGGGCGTGCTTCTGGACAAGCCGTCCATCGGCTGCGCGAAGTCCAGACTCGTGGGCGAGTTCAAGGAGCCGAAGCAGAAGCGCGGCGCGATGCGGACCCTCAGCCTGCACAGGAAGAAGGTCGGCGTCGTGCTGCGGACCAAGGACAATACCAAACCGCTGTTCGTGTCGCCCGGCCACCGGATCACGGTCGAGACCGCCGCGAAGTGGGTTCTGGAGGCGGGACGGGGCTACCGTCTGCCCGAGCCGACCCGGCTGGCGCACCACGAGGCGGCGCGGGCCAAGCGCGCAAGATAGCATAGACGTCAGAAGCAAGGAGAGCACGGGTGGAGCTATACGATATAGGGATGGGAGGTGTTGAGATGCCGAATGCGTTTCCTGCATGTCGCCAGTGTGAGAAGGGAGTCCTGATTCCCCTTTCGGACTACG
>DAOWCM010000055.1 GCA_030639555.1 Candidatus Eiseniibacteriota bacterium
GCCGGTGAGTCAAGGCTCCGGCAGGAGCGCTCGGCAGGGAACGCGACCGACGCCCTGGCTGTGAACCGCCTCAGTTGACACGGACGCCGCGCCGGCGCTAGTCTATCTCCAGAGGCTGCGGGGATCTCGGGAACGCGGACGGGAACCCCATGGATGGGAGCGAGAGCGAGAACACGATGACGGACAGACACAACACACGTTCACGCCCGCCCACCAGACCGGGCGTCTATCTGCTCAAGGACCGGAACGGGAAGGTGATGTACGTCGGCAAGGCACGCAACCTCCGGAACCGCCTGCGGGCGTACACGGGCGGCGCCGAGTCTCCGGACCCCAAGGTTCAGGTGCTCAGGTCGAAGCTCGCCGGCTTCGACTACATCGTCGCCGGCACGGAGACGGAAGCGCTGGTTCTGGAGTCCAATCTCATCAAGGAGCACCGTCCGCGCTACAACGTCAAGTTGAAGGACGACAAGAGGTATCCCTTCATCAAGGTAACTCTCGCAGACGAATACCCCCGAGCCTTCGTTACCAGGGTCGTGCGCCAGGACGGCTCCGGCTACTTTGGGCCCTACACCGATACCAAGGCCATGAGGCGCACGCTCAGACTGATCAGGCAGGTGTTCCCGATCCGTCAGTGCACGACCTTCAAGCGCCGGTCGAGGCCCTGCCTCAACTACCAGATAGGCAGGTGTCTTGGCCCGTGCATCGGAGCCGTGTCGAAGGAGGAGTACGGCAGGATCGTCAAGGAACTCACGCTCTTCCTGGAGGGGCGCGCCGGCGACGTGGTGGCGCTTCTGACAAGCCAGATGGAACAGGCCGTCGACGGCCTGCGATTCGAGGAGGCCGCCTTCCTCCGCGACCGCATCGCGGACATCGAGAAGATCGGACGGCGGCAGCGCGTCCTTACGGCGAGCCTGGTCGACCGCGATGTTATTGCCATCGCTCGTCACGAGGGCTACGCCGTGGCGTCCGTCATGCGCGTCAGAAGGGGGAAGCTCATAGCCTGCGAGAACTGTCCCTTAGAACTGGGGCCCCGGACGAGCGACGACGAGGTAGTGGAGACCTTCCTCAAGCAGTTCTACAGCCTGTCGCGGGGCTCACTCCCGAGCGAAATCCTACTGGACAGCGATCCGCCCGATCGCGAGGCCATCGAGAAATGGCTGGGAGAGGGCGCGTCGCGGAGAGTCAGGATCAGCGCGCCCTGTCGCGGAGAGAAGCGTCTCCTGGTCGACTTCGCGCGCGACAACGCCCATCAGGCCCTGAAGAGGGCGTTCGAATCCCGGCGCGTTCCCGATTCCGTCGTCGAGCTCGGTGAAGCGCTGGGAATGAAGCGCCAACCGAGGCTCATCTCAGGCATCGACATCTCCAGTATCGGGGGCGCCTATCCGGTCGGGACCGTGGTCACGTTCAGGGACGGCCGCCCGGACAGGGCACTCTACCGCAAGTATCGCATCCGGACCGTGAAAGGCAGTGATGACTATGCTATGATTCGTGAGGTAGTCTCACGGCATGTCAGGCGCACGGTCAAGGAGGAGCACGAGCTGCCCGACCTCCTTCTCATTGATGGCGGGAAGGGCCAGCTGTCTGCGGCGGCCACGGCGCTCCGAGGAACCGGCGCAAGAGGCGTGACACTCGTGGGGCTCGCGAAGCGTGAGGAGGAGGTCTTCATCCGGGGAAGAGCGACGCCCCTGCCGCTTCCTCCCGATTCCAGAGCCAAGAGGCTGCTGGTCCGTGTGCGGAACGAAGTGCACCGCTTCAGCATCACCTACCACAGATTGCTGCGCGAGCGAGAGGCGAGACGGTCGCTCCTGGACGGCGTACCCGGAGTAGGGCCATCTCGCAAGGAAGCTCTTCTGAGGAAGTTCGGGTCGGTGCGTTCCATCATGGAGTGCCCACCCGAGAAGATCGCGGAGGTGCCGGGCATTGGCATCGCAACAGCGAGAAGGATCAAAGAGGCGCTCCAGCAAGCGGGGAGTAGTGATGGTCCCGCAGCGTGACGAGGGCGGGACGACTCTGCCGGTCCTTCGCTACGTGACGTTCGACACGGAGATCGGGCCTTTCCTGGTCGCGGGTAACGACCGCGGCCTGAGACTGGTCGCGTTCGGGAAGGACCTGGACGCGAAGCGCGCCCTCTCACGCGAGACCCGTGGCGAGCGGATCATGGCCGTCGAGGACAGGATCCGCCTGAGACGTGTGGTCGACTGGATAAGAGGCTATCTGGCGGGCAGCACCGCGCCGCTGGACCACAGGGTCGATCTCAGTGGCGCCACGGACTTCAACGGGCGCGTGCTTCAGGTGGTGAGGGAGATTCCCTACGGCGTGCTCCGGTCCTACAAGTGGGTGGCGAGCGAGATCGGGGAGCCAAGGGCGACCCGTCCGGTCGGACAGGCGCTCTCACGGAACCCGCTACCGATAGTCATACCCTGCCACAGAGTGGTCAACAGCGACGGCACGCTCGGAGGGTACTCCGGCGGCGGACCCGACATGAAGCGTCGCCTGATCGAGATAGAAACGGGCCAGGTCGATCTGGCCCTGAAGGGCGGCGGGCAGACCGAGCGCGAGCGGATACGCTTCCTGCTAGAATCGGAAGGCGGCGACGGTGAAGGCGACAAGGGCCGTAGCTGAGACCGGGCGCGCGACGGCCATGGAGAACGCGATCGACGAGTATCTGGACCACCTGTCGGTCGAACGAGGTCTGTCGCAGAGCACGGTCGCCTCGTACAGGGGCGACCTCACTGCGTACTCTCGATTCCTCACGACGCGGAAGATCCAGTCGCCTGAAAGGGTCAGATCCCGGGACGTCAGCGACTTCACCGGATCCAGGCTGGCCGAGGGCGTGTCGCCGAGGAGCATCGCGAGGAACCTGTCGTGTCTGCGCGGGTTCCACAGATACCTGGTCGTCTCGGGCCGCCTCGCCGCGGACCCGACGCTCGAAGTGACCGGCCCGAAGTTCCAGAGACGCCTCCCGGACGTGCTGGCAGTTCGCGAGATCGAGGCGATCCTGACGGCGGTCGATACGTCGGCGCCGCTCGGCATCCGGGACCGAGCCATGCTCGAGGTAGCCTACGGCGCCGGCCTGCGGGTCAGCGAGCTGATCACGCTGCCTCTATCGAACCTGTTCTTCGACGACGGCTACCTGCGCTGCATGGGAAAGGGATCGAAGGAGAGGGTCGTTCCGGTGGGCGAGGCGGCCATCGACTGGACCACGCGCTACAGGCTCGATGTGCGGCCCGGGCTGGCAGCGCGTGCGCCCGCCACCGACGTGGTGTTCCTGAACGCCCGGGGAAGACCGCTGTCCAGAATGGGTTTCTGGAAGATACTCCAGAAGCACGTGGCCGCGGCAGGCGTGCGAGACCGCGTGAAACCGCACACGCTGCGGCACTCGTTCGCCACGCACATGCTGGAAGGTGGCGCGGATCTCAGGGTGATCCAGGAGATGCTCGGACACGCCGACATCTCTACGACCCAGATCTACACCAGCGTCGACCGCGAGTACCTCAAGGAGATACACCGGACGTTCCACCCGCGGGGGTAGGGCGTCAGATCACGGACGGCAGGGCCGCCGGCGGGCGTCTCGAATCTTCGACACCGGAGCAAACCAAGTGCACGCAGACAATCCCCAGGATCTCTTCCTGTCACGCGTTCCCAAAGCGGACCTCCAGCTCCTGAGAGCACTCGGCGCTCTCGCGGACGAGAGAGGAACAACGGCCCACGTCGTCGGAGGCGTCGTGCGCGATTTCATCCTCGGCCTGCCGAACTACGACATGGACGTGGTCGTCGAGACGGACGCTACCGACTTCGCGGAGGCAGCGGCTGCGCTCCTGGGAGGGTCGGTCAAGGCCCACACGAAATTCGGCACCGTCGTCCTGGTGCTGCCCGAGGGGCGCAAGGTCGACCTCGCCACGGCACGAAGCGAGGTGTACGAGCGACCTGGGGCACTGCCCACCGTCACACCGGGAACGATGGAGAGCGACCTCAAGCGCCGCGACTTCACCGTCAACTCCATGGCGGTCGTCCTGAACCCGGACGGCTTCGGGACGCTCCTCGACCCCTTCGGCGGCCGCGGAGACCTCGGAGAGCGCATCCTCCGTGTGTTGACCGACGTCAGCTTCGAGGACGATCCCACGCGCATTCTCAGGGGCGTCAGATTCTGCGCCCGATTCGGTCTGTCCATGGAACCAGTCACAGAGGCGCTGCTCCGGCAGGCCGTGGGCGAGCGACGCACGGACACCGTAAGCGGGGAGAGGCTGCAGAACGAGCTCAAGCTCATCCTGAGCGGGGACGATCCATGGCCGCCGGTGTTCCGTCTGATCGACTGGGGCATCCTCTCCGCGATGGTGGAGGGTTGGGAACCGACGACCGCCGTCCGGGCAACGATCGTCGAGATCGACCGGCTGCTGTCCGGCGCAGACGAGATCGGCGACCCCGCGCCGGAGCGCTGGTTGACGCTCTTCGCGGCACTGCTCCAGCCCCTTCCACCCGCCGTCCGCGACCGCGTGGTCGAACGACTCTCCATGGGGCGGCGCGTCCGCAGGCTTGTGGGTGAACTCGCCGAGTTCGAGCGCGACGTTCTTCCCGCGCTTTCGGCGGACGAGAACCCGCTCCCGAGCGCCCTCCATAAGATGTTGAAGCGTTTCTCGAGCGAAACGTTGCTCCTGGCCCGCGCGGCTGCGCCGGGTTCGCCCACCGCGGAGCGAGTCGCGCTGTACTCGTCGCGGCTCGTTGGGACGACGACGGAGCTCACGGGCAACGACCTGGCACAGATGGGCGTTCCCGAGGGAGAGGCGGTCGGGCGGATCCTCGGCGTTCTCCTCGACGCTCGGCTCGACGGCGAGGTGTCATCGGTGGAGGAGGAGAAAACGCTGGCGCGGGGCCTGGTGGAGACCTTGACGCGGGGAACGGGAACTGATAGCGTCGCAGGCGAATGACCACAGACAACGTAGTCTCCGAGGCTCACGAGATGGCCCACGAAGAACTCCTCGAAGAGCGGCCGGTCGCCCCGACCGCGCCCGATGCGGCGTCGGTGCCGGAGCAGAAGCCCGTGCTCGCGCGCCGTCCGATCTACGAGGTGCGCCTCGACACCTTCGAGGGACCCCTGGACCTCCTGCTTCACCTGATCCGTGAGCACGAGATAGACATCTACGACATACCGCTGGCCATCATCACCGAGCAGTACCTCGAGTATATCAGCTTCATGGAGTCCCTGGATCTGGCTCTGGCGGGTGAGTTTCTCGAGATGGCCGCCACACTAATCCGTATCAAGGTCCAGATGCTCCTCCCGAAGGAGACCGACGCGGGCGAGGAGGAGGAAGACCCGCGGCAGCAGCTCGTCAGGAAGCTGGTCGAGTACAAGCAGTTCAAGGAGGTCGCGGGCGCGCTCTCGAGCAAGGAAGAGGAGAGGCGCGAGCACTTCCCGAGGGGAGTCGACCCAAAGAGCTACGAGGACCTCGAGGAAGAGGGGGTTGACACGGCGGAGTTCCTCCGGGACGTCACACTCTTCGATCTCGTTGACGGCCTGCGGGAGGTGCTGTCGCGCGTTCCCGAGCGCGTCGACGTCCACTCGGTCGACCTGGAGGAGTTCACGGTCGAGGCGCAAATCGACCGCATCAGGACAGTCCTCTCGGAGCGCGGCTCCCTTCCGTTCACCGAGGTATTCGGCGCGGGGGCCAGCCGCTCTCAGCTGATCGCCACCTTCATGGCGCTCCTCGAGCTCATAAGGCTCGGAGAGGTGAAGGCCGTGCAGACGAGGAACTTCGGAGACATCGAGATAATGGTGAGAGCGGAGGAGTAACCTTGGCCGACTTGGACCTCAAGAAAATCGTAGAGGCGGTCCTGTTCGCGGCGGACTCGTCCGTGCCTCTTGATAGGCTGACCGACATCATCGAAGAGGCGGAGCGACGCGAGATCAGAGAGGCCCTGAAGGCGCTGGCGGAGCAGTACGATTCGGAGGAGCGCCCGTACGCCATGTCCGAGGTAGCGGGCGGGTGGCAGATATTCTGTCGCCCGGAGTACTCCAAGTGGGTACGGGAACTCCACAAGGGCAGGATCCCGACGCGTCTGAGCCAGGCCGCGCTCGAGACGCTCGCAATCGTCGCGTACAAACAACCGATCGTCAGGGCCGAGATCGAGACCATCAGAGGCGTCGATTCGAGCGGTGTTCTGGCCACGCTCATGAGACGTGGCCTCATCACGATAGCCGGGCGCGCGCCGGGTATGGGACGCGCGCTGATGTACAGAACGACCAAGGAGTTCCTGAGCTACTTCGGGCTCAACTTCGTGACGGACCTCCCGAGGCTCGAGGAGTTCGCAGAGGTGCTGGGCCTCAAGCCCGGCGAACTGGAACTGGCGGTCGAGGGAGCGGAATCCGTCGCCGGGGTAGTGGGGGGGGACGTAGAGAGCCCGCCTCCTCCTGATGAGGAGATGGCTGAGGGCGTTCCTGTCCTGCACGAGGTGGACGGGTCCGAGACCTCCGACGGGCCCGCCGACGGTAGTGACGCCGCCGTCCCGGATGACGACCATGGATTCGGCGTCCACGGCAATCCGCACGCGCTCGACGACCACCGCCTGATCGATGAGATCGATGAGGCTTAACCGATTCCTCGCGAGGTCGGGTGCCGCATCGCGCCGAGGCGCGGACGCTCTCATCGAGGCGGGCCGGGTCCGCCTGAACGGCGAGACGGTCACGCGGCTCGCCACCACGGTTGACCGCGGCCGCGACCTCGTGGAACTCGACGGAGTTACCGTTACCCTTCCGGAGTTGCTCACTTACATAGCTCTGAACAAACCGCCCGGGTACGTCGTGACGATGTCCGACCCGCAGGGCCGCAGAACCGTGACCGACCTTGTCACCGGGGTGCCTGCGGGCGTCGTACCGGTCGGGCGCCTGGACACGGGCACGGGAGGGCTCCTGATCCTCACCGACGACGGCGAGCTCGCCCACCGCATCGCTCACCCCTCCTACGAGATCGACAAGGTCTACGAGGTGGAGGCGAGGGGGACCCTCTCAGAAGAGGAACGGCTGAAGCTCGAAGGAGGCTTGATGCTGGACGGGCGTCTCACGGCGCCGGCGGCGGTCCATGTTGTCAGCACTGCCCGGGGTGTCACCGTCGCCGAGATGACCATCCACGAGGGACGGAAGCGACAGGTCCGCAGGATGTTCGAGCTCGTTGGACACGCCGTCACCAGGTTGAGAAGAACCCGCGTCGGGCCGATAGAGCTTGGCGAACTGCCGCCTGGCCGGTGGAGACACCTGAACGAAGACGAACTCCGAGCGCTCCGGGAGGCGCTGGAAATGCGCCCGGAATGAGCCGAAATCGCTTGCCCGACGCCGCCTGCCGGGCTATAATCCTGAGTTAAAGTGTGGAGGCTCGAGGACACCAACTGGGCAGACCTCTAACCCCATCCTCTCATCTCGAACGAGGGTAACAAGCCTGATCATAGCTGTAGACGGGCCGGCTGCCTCTGGCAAGAGCACGACCGCCAGGCTGGTAGCGGATAGTCTTGGGTTCACGTACATAGACAGCGGCGCCATGTACAGGGCCGCCGCCCTCAAGGCGCTCAGGCTCGCGGTCGACATGGCCGATCACGAGCGCCTCGGCACGGTAGCGAGGGAGGCGTCCATTGAGCTGGCGGGCCGGGGACGAGGACCGATACTCCTCGACGGCGAGGACGTGACGCTCTCCATTCGGGCGGAAGACGTGAGTTTCGCGGCGTCCATCATGTCGACGGTTCCAGAAGTGCGCGTGGCTCTGGTCGAACAGCAGCGCGAGATCGGCCGCAGAGAAAGCTGCGTGATGGAGGGACGCGATATCGGGACCGTGGTCTTCCCAAACGCCGACCTCAAGGTGTTCCTGGTCGCGTCTCTCGAAGAGAGAGCCAGAAGGCGCTACGAGCAGTCGCTCAAAGAGGAGCCTGCGCAAGCACGCGGCGACGCCGGAAGCGGGACAGGACCGTCCATCGACGAGATCGCGACGGGAATCGCCGGGCGCGACGAGCGTGACACCACGAGAGCGGACAGCCCGCTCCGCAAGGCAGACGATGCGGTGGAGATAGACACGACCTCACTGACAGTCGAACAACAGGTTGACAGAGTGATAGAGCTGGCCGTCGCAAGGGGCGCGGCCCCGCCTGACGGGCGCGAAGCGAGGCACGGGTGAGCCGCCCATTCCGGGTGAGCCGGTTCTTCCTGCGCCCGCTCGTGAGTGTCGTGTGGGGCTTCCGCGCGAACGGGACCGACGCGATCCCCGCAAGCGGGCCGGTGATAATCGCGAGCAACCACATCTCGAATTGGGACCCCATACTCGTCTCATTGGGTTGCCGTCGCGATGTTTACTTCATGGCCAAGGAGGAGCTCTTCAGGAATCCGCTCGCGGCCGCGTTCTTCGGGGCCGTCAACGCTGTTCCGATACGGCGCGGCGTGCTGGATCGGAGGGCGCTCAGAGCAGCCTCCGAACTACTCAGGGACGGGAACATTCTCCTGATGTTCCCCGGCGGGACCAGGGACAAGAGCGGGGAGGTGCGCGACCCGAAGTCGGGAGTGGGTTTCATCGCCTGTATGAACGAAGCACCGGTCGTGCCGGCGTGCATCACGGGCGCCGCCTCGCTCGCGCGATCGTTCATCAACGGGACCAAGCTCGAGGTGACCTTCGGATCTCCCATCACGCCCTCGAAGACAAACTCGATTGACGGGTACCGCACATTCTCTCAGAGGATCGCGGACGAGATAGGACGTCTCAAGCTGGAGGTGGACGGGCGGTGAAGGCGATCGTGGCCGAGGGGGCGGGTTTCTGCTTCGGTGTGAAGCGTGCCCTCAAACTGGCGTTCGAGGCCGCCCGGCACGGTGACGGCACCGTGGTGACGCTCGGGGCCATCATCCACAATCCGCAGGTGGTTGCGAGGCTCGAGAAGGAAGGGCTCCGCGTCGTCAGAAACTTGGACGAGGTCGAGGGAGGAACTCTGGTCGTTCGCTCCCACGGGCTGCCGAGAAAGGTGCTCGCCGAGGCCGAGGCGAAGGGCATGACGATAATCGACGCGACCTGTCCGTTCGTCAAGCAGGCACAGGAGCGCGCCGCACAGCTCGAGCGTGAGGGGCACGCCGTCGTGGTGGTCGGCGAGGAGGACCATCCCGAGGTGCTGTCCATAACAGGAAGCCTTGAGGGACAGGCCACCGTGGTCGACGGGACGGCGGAGCTTCCCGAGCTGCCAAAGGCCGAGAGATACGGCGTCGTGTGTCAGACGACCCAGCCTCAGGAGCACCTCTCGGCTGTCGTCCTTGATCTCCTTTCCAGAGCGCGGGAGATCAAGGTGTTCAACACCATCTGCGAGGCGACCTTCGAACGCCAGGAGAGCGCGCTCAAGATGGCACGAGAGGTCGACGTCATGCTGGTCGTCGGCGGAAGGAACAGCGCAAACACAAGGCGCCTGTGGGAGCTCTGCAGAGATGCGGGCTGCGACGCCTACCACATAGAGACGTCAGACGAACTCGAACCAAGGTGGTTCGAGGGGAAGGAGGATGTAGGGATTACCGGAGGCGCATCGACGCCGCAGTGGATAGTAGACGACGTTGTAGCGGCGGTCGAGCGCATCTGAATGGTTCCCGGATATCCGGGAGGGAAAGCCGCCCCAAGCCGGCGCAGATCGTGTATTCGAGAGGAGAAAACCAAGGGATGTTCGAGGAAAAGGAACTCAACCCCAACCAGCACGAAGTAGAAGAGACAGGGGCGTCACCCGTGGCGGAGAACGAGCCCGCCGAGACGCCCGCAGAGGCGGAGCCCGAGTCCCTGGACGCGCCTCAGGAGTCCTCGGACGCGACGCCCGAGGTCCAGCCGACCGATGAGCCTGCCGGCGACACCGAGGAGCCCGCGGCCGTCGATTCGGCAGCCACCCCGGAGACGCAGGAAGACGCTCCTTCCGAAGACGCGTCCCCCGAAGACGCTCCGGAAGAGGTGGACCCGGAGGTCGCGGCCGCAGAGGCGGCAGCCGCCAGATTCAAGGCTGCCATCGCGACCGTGACCGAGGACGACCTCGACGAGCTCGGCTACACTCGGGACGAGTACGAGCAGATGGCCGAGATGTACGAGTCGACTCTCCGTTCGATCACCGAGGGCGAACTCGTGAAGGGCCTCGTTCTCGCCGTGACAGACAACGAGGTCTTGCTCGACATCGGTTTCAAGTCCGAGGGCAGAGTAGCGCTCGACGAGTTCCCCGAGCCGGACACCATCAAGCCGGGCGACGAGATCAGCGTGCTGCTCGAGGCGACC
>DAOWCM010000075.1 GCA_030639555.1 Candidatus Eiseniibacteriota bacterium
CGCGTTGTCGTAGGCTTCTACGCGGATCCTGCTGGCCGGCCCCGGGTAGTTGGGCACGAACCACGAAAATCCGGTCCCCGGAGGCTCGTGCGTCGCCACCGGCATCCACGACAGCCCGCTGTCGTCCGACAGGTAGAGGTTGATGCGAGAGATTCCGCTCTCGTCGGTGGCGGTGAAGGAAACGGGGTAGTAGCTGTTAGCGTTGATGCTCTCCCCGCCGTTCGGGGAGTTGACCGTGACGTCCGGAGGCGTGATGTCAGAGCTGCCTGACGGCGTGAGGTAGGGCTCGAGCTCCGCGTGGATCACGTTCAGCGTGTTGGTGTAGTTGGTGATGGAGAGACCGGGGAAGGTCGGCGTGTTCGAGAAGAGCACGATCTCACTCGCCTCCACCGAATTGATGTAGCCGTCGCCGTCCGCGTCATCACCGTCGACCGCGAGTATCGCCTCCAGGTTCGAGAGGCCGTTGTTGAGGCCGACCTCAACGCTCAAGCCGTACGGATTGCGCGGTCCCCCACCATCGAAGTCGATGTGGCATACGCCGCAGTGGTTGGCGTTGCTGGGCAGGTCCTCGAGCTGAGTACCTGAGGCTTCAGGATACACGTCGAAAAAGACACCCCTGATGTTGTTTCTCGCGAGCGTCGTCGGCGCGGCCAGAGCCAGACACATGACCGCGAGGACGACCACAACACATAGCTGTTTCACTTGCATGAGACCTCCTGCGTTCACGCTTCCAACACATGCAGGGCCCCCGAGGGGCCCACACGTCAATTGAGACATGGTGGGAAGAGACCGACGCCCATCGGCCTCGACATTGCATATTCTACCACACGTGGCATTGAAATCCCAGCTGGAACCGGGCGCGGATCCTGGACACCGGTGGAGAAAGACGCCGTCATGGCGGCGCTAGACGCCACGTACGCTCGGAGGGGGCGACCTCAGTCGCCCCCTTGAAATCCGGCCATTGAGTCTCAGGAAGCCGCGGAACCGCGCGGCCAGGACGCTCCGCCGGCCGCTAGTCGGCAGCCGTGTGCGTCGCCCGCATCGTTCTCGCAAGCTCCTGCACCTCTCCCAGATCCTTCGTCATCTGAGCCCAGCCGTACCAGTAAGCGTAGTCCGGGCTGGTATGGAAGTGGGCCTGGAACGTGCGCATGCGGTGCTTGAGGTACATCTCCAGCAGCACCTGCTCGATGTATGACAGGTCATCCATGTCGTTCCCACCCGTCTGGTTGAAGAACAGGAAGTTCGGGTAGGCGTACGGATAGCCGTCGTGCTGCGTGATGATGCCGTCCTTGTAGAGGTCGCCGACGATCTCGATGGCCTCGGCCATCAGGCGGTCGGCGTCCTTCAGAATGGCGTCGCCCGCTTCGAGCTGCTCGCGCGCGTAGGACGGCGCGTGGCACTCGCTGCAGGTCTTGAGCATCTTGTCGCGCTCGGTCTGCCAGGCCTCTTCCGTGAGACGCGCCATGTCGACCGCCTGGATCACACCAACGAGGTCGGTCGCCTCACCGGTCTCCGGGTGGAGAACACCCAGGGCCTTCAGGATGGTCGCCCTGTCGGCGGTCCACTGCTCGTCCTCGGGCATCGGCAGCCTGACACCGAGGAAGCCCCAGGCCGTCCGGACCTCGTGGTCGCCGCCGCTCATGTGGCAGTGCTGGCACGTCGGCGCCGCTGCGGTCTCCGGCAGGTCACCCGCCTGCTTGGCGTACCAGCGCGCACCGTGCTTCGAGCTCGTCCACATCTCCCACTGCGGATGATCGAAGCCCATGTGGCACTGCTGACACGCGTGCGGGTTCAGCGCTTCCTTCTTGGAGAACGCGTGCCTGGTGTGGCACTCGTCACAGGAGTTCGTCTGGTAGTGGTAGCCCTTCGCGAGCTGGTCGGCCTTCTGCTCCGCGGTCTTGATGCCCATGTTGTGGCATCCCCCGCAGCCGCGGCCGCCCTCGATCAAGACGTCGGGCTCGAGGTGCGTGACCGGCAGGGCGTTCAGCGTGGTCCAGCCGAAGTTGTGCTTGCCAGCAGTGAACTGTCCGAACTGCTCCTCGTGGCAGGCAGCACAGACCTGCTCGTCGGGCAGGCTCGCGAGATTCGCATCGTCCGAACTCGAGTGCGCGTCGCCGTGACAGACGGAGCAGCTAATGCCCATCTTCGCGTGCCTGCTGCTCTCCCAGTCCTGCACCTGTCCCGGAGTCAAGCCCCGGTGACAGGTTACACAACTCTCCTCCGCAGCGGCCAGCAGAACCGGCGCTGCGCAAACAGCGAGCGCCAGAATCAGAATCGCCAACGGTCGTCTCATTGCCACCCCCCCCCAAGAGCACGATCCAACTATCGTCGGCCCGGATGTTCGCATCCTGATCGGCATCGGTCAACTGGTTTCTGGTCAGAAGTAGTGCGTCGCCTTTATCTTCTTGAGCAGTATCTCGTCGCGCTCCTCCGTATGAACGAGGCTCTCGAAGAGCTCCTTGACCTCCGGCCCGAGGTCCTGCTGAGCAACTTGCGCGTAGAGCGAGACAAGGCACTCATCAAACTCGATGGCAATGTCCAGCACCTCCGCTGCCGTGGCATCCGTCGGAAGGACCCGGGCGTCGAAGTGATCGCACTCGGATGACACGGGCTCGTACCGGAGCGGGAGCGCGGAAATCCTACAATACTCCTCCGCGGGAAACCGTTCGAGAGCCTCGGCTAGCCGCCGCCTGTGCCTGCCCATGTAGTCGGTGAGCAGCCTGACACCCTCTCGGGTGGACTGCTCCGCCAGGTCGAGGTAGTAAGTCATGAGCTGGTACTCGAAGTCGCTGGCCCGTCTCAGCACACACGCAACGTTCGTGACAGCCATAACACCTCTCCTCTAGAACTCGTCGTAGAAGATGTCGTCGGGCTTGAACCCCTTGTCGTCCAGGATCTTCATCACTGCCTCTATCATGGGCGGAGGGCCGCAGAGAAACGCCTGCCGCGTCACATCGCTTTTCTCGAGGTGGCGGTCGGCCGAGAGGTGTATGAAGCCGGTCTCGCCGTCCCAAGTCTTCCTCTCTTCGATCGGGTCCGAAAGCGCGTAGAAGACCTTGAAGTTCGGGTTCTTCTTGGAGAGTTCCCGGAACTCGTCCAGGTAAAACACGTCCTCGGTGGTCCGGCACCCGAAGAAGAGCTGGCACTTGCGGTTGGGCCAGCGCGCGCAAAGGGTCAGGGCGATGTCCCTGAGCGGGGCCATACCCGACCCACCCCCGATGAGGATAACCTCCACGTCGGGGTCCTCGTTCAGACGGAACTCCCCGTATGGACCGGTGAATACCACCTGATCCCCCACCCGTAGGTTGTGGCAGTAGGTGGAACCTATTCCGCCGGGCACGAGTCTGACGACCAGCTCGACGGCGTCAGTCTCGTAGGCGGGGGAGCTGATGGAGTACGCGCGGTAGACGGGGCCCTCAGAAGAGGGCGCCTGAAGCTGAACGTACTGGCCGGGCCTCTGCGAGATCTCGGAAGGCTCACTGAGCGCGAAGCGCGTCTCCACCATGTCGTAGGTCAGGCGCGTCGTCCTCTCGACGATCGCCGTGAACATCTTGACGTTGAGGAGCTCCTCCGGGATCTTGATCCGGATGTCCTCTCTTACCTTGACCTGGCACGCGAGCCTGACCCCCGCTCGGATCTGCGCCCGCGTGAGGAAGGGCGTCTCGGTCGGCAGGACCGGCCCCCCGCCCTCGAGGACCGTGGCCTTGCAGTGCCCGCACGAGCCTCGACCGCCGCATGCGGAGGGGATGAAGACCTTCGACTCGTTGAGCGCGGAGAGGAGCGACTGGCCGCCCTCCACCTCGAACTCGCGATCGCCGTCGTTGATGTCGAGCTTGCAGATGCCGTAGTTGACGAGCACGCGCTCGGCGACCGTCAGGGCAACCGTCAGCCCGACGAGCAGACCTCCGAAAACCAGTATGGGAAGCAGGAAGACCATTTTGTGGTTACTGTATCCTCACCATGCCGGCGAACCCCATGAAGGCCATGGCCATGACGCCGGTGATGACCATGGCGATCGCGACGCCCTTGAACGGCACGGGGACGTCGCTGTAACGCATCCGCTGCCTCAGACCGGCGATCAGGATGATGGCCAGCGTCCAGCCGACACCTCCTCCGAAGCCGAAGGCCACGGATTGGGCGAACGTGTACTGCCTGATGATCATGAAGAGCGAGACGCCGAGTATCGCGCAGTTGACCGTTATGAGAGGCAGGAAGATCCCGAGCGAGTGGTAGAGCCCGAGACTGAAGCGCTCGATGAACATCTCCACGAACTGGACGAACGCCGCGATGACGGCGATGAACACGATGTAGGAGAGAAACGTGAGACCGAGCGGCACGAGGACGTGATGGTACACGGCGTAGTTGATGGCCGTGGTGCTTGTCATCACGAAGATGACCGCCGCGCCGAGGCCTGCGGCCGTGTTGATCTGCTTGGAGACTGCGAGAAACGAACACATCCCGAGGAAGTTCGCCAGGAGGATGTTGTTCGTGAAGATGGCCGCTATCAGAATGACGAGCGGTGAGATCTCGCTCATGTGCCTGCACCCTCCCCCTTCTCCTTGTTGGCGCCGCTCAGGAAGTTGAACACGGCGATGAGGACACCCAGAGCGATGAACGCGCCCGGGGCCAGCACCATCAGCTGGTTGGGCGTGTACCAGGCGGGGTCGAGCACGACGTGCCCGAAGATGGCCCCCGTTCCCAACAGCTCACGGAAGAACCCGATGACCGCGAGCACGGCCGCGTATCCCAGGCCGTTGGCCAGACCGTCGACCATCGACACGAGAGGCCGATTCTGGAGCGCGAAGCCCTCGGCCCTGCCCATGATGATACAGTTGGTGATGATGAGCCCCACGTACGGGCCCAGCTGCTTCGACATCTCCCAGTAGTACGCCTTGAGAACCTGGTCAAACACGATGACGAACGTCGCGATGATCGCGACCTCCGCGATCATACGGATGCGCCGAGGAGTGACGTTCCGGAGCAGCGACACGAACAGGTTGGTGCCAACGCCCACGAAGATGAGCGCCGCGCCCATGACCAGGGAGTTCTCAAGCTTGTTCGTCACGGCAAGGGCGGAGCAAATACCCAGGATCTGAATGGAGATCGGGTTGCTGGTCCAGACGCCTTCCTTGAGCGTCTGAGCGCCCCTACCGCCGCACGGCCCACTGCTGGAGGTGATGCATGTGCTGCAGACGACATCGGTCTTAGCCATTACGCCCGCTCCCTCTCGCCAGTTCCTCGATCAGGCTGTTGAGCATCTCCTCCACCTTGTCGCCGGTCATCGTGGCCCCCGTGATGGCGTCCACCTCCACGATCCTGTCTGCGCCGTTGTTGACGATATGGATGCCAGGAATGCCCGAGCCGTCGATGATCGACTTCCCGCGGAACTGGCCCTGGAACCAGTCGGACGAGATCTCGCCGCCCAGGCCCGGAGTCTCCTCGTGCCGGTAGAACGAGACCGCGTAGATGGTCGTCATGTCCTCTTCCAGGCAGAGGAATCCCTCTATGGGACCCCAGAGCCCGGGACCTTCGAACCGCGTCGCGCTCAGCCTGCCCGCCTCGGGGTTGTCGTAGACGAAGAAATCCACATCCGCGCGCTCCTCCTCGGAGACGGTCTCGCCGTAGGTCGCGAGAAGCCCCGCCGCCGAAGCGCCGGCGTCAAACGGAACGCCCAAGACAGTCAGGATATTCCTGACCTCCTCGGCCCGCGCGTTCGCGGCCTTCCGCTCCTCGGTCGCGCGGTCGACGGCCGTCAGCGCCAGCGCGCACACGAGCCCCAGGGCCGCCGCGTAGAGTATGGAGTATGTGCTACGTTTTGTATCCACGCAGTTTCCTCAGTTGCGCGGTCACGAACACCTCGTCCAGAACCGGCGCGAAGATGTTGCCGAGCAGTATCGCGAACATCACGCCCTCAACGTAGCCCGTCAGGTTCCTGATGAGCGCGGTCGCTACGCCGATGATAAGACCGTAGGCCCACTTGCCACCGTTGCTCATGGGACTCGAGACCGGGTCGGTCGCCATAAAGAACGCGCCGAAGAGAAGCCCGCCTGCCATCATGTGCCAGAGAACGACGCTTCCGTCCCCGCCGTGCAGGGACGCGGTCATGACCGCGAACGTGCCCAGCATCGACACGACCGTGCGCCAGCTGGCGACGCCGACGAACAGGAGAAGCAGGCCGCCCAGAATGATGGCAATCGCGGAGGTCTCGCCGGCGCTGCCGGAAACGCTCCCGAAGGAGAGCCGCCACAGGTTTGTCCACTCCCCCGCCTTGGCGGCCACGAGCGGCGTCGCGGCGGAGACAGCGTCGACCGAATACTGGGTGGCGCGGCCCAGGAGCCCGCTGCCCGGCTCGAACCACGCCCCGGACATGGCGCGCGGGTATGCGAGAGCGAGGAAAATCCTTCCGACGAGCGCTGGGTTGAACAGGTTCCTACCGGTACCACCGAAAAGCTCCTTGCCTATGATCACGCCGAAGGCGCAGCCGACGGCCACCATCCAGAGCGGCAGCCCCGGCGGCAGGATCAGCGGGAAGAGCATTCCCGTGACGAAGAGGCCCTCGTTGATCCCCTCCTTGCGGATCACGGCGAAGGTCACTTCGACCACTCCGCCCGCGGCGTAGGATACGAGGATCATCGCAAGCACGCGGAGACCGAAGAAGTAGACCGACGCGAGAATACATGGCACGAGCGCGATGATGACCAGACTCATGACGCGCTTGACGTCGAGCGGGTCGCGAACGTGAGGCGCCACATCGGTCGTCTCGAGCGGCGAGAAAAACAGCGCGTCGGCCGCGTCGAACAGAGGCTTCAAGAGACCGAACCTGCCGCCCTCCTGGAAGCGCGGCCGGAACCAATCGAGGATGTTCAGGATCGGTCTCATGCCTCGGCCTCCAGCGCCAACGCGGCCTCCATGTCAGCCTGGATCTCCGCCTTGGCGTCGACGAACTGCTGGCGGAGGTCGATCTTGGACGGGCACACGTACGAACAGAGCCCGCACTCGATGCAGAGGTCCACTCTGAGGTCGATCGCGCGCTCGAGGTCCTTGGCGTAGATGGACTTGTGCAGAACGTTGGGCATGATGCGCGCGGGACAGATGTCCACACACTGCCCGCAAGAGATGCATGGCCTCAGTTCACCGGCGAGCGCCGTGCTGAACCGTACGCCGATCTCCGGCCGATAGGTTCCCACGAAGGACCGGCTGTAAGAGCGCCGCGACACGCCGGGACGGGCGAAGGCCATGAACGTCCGCTCGGTCAGTTCGCCGAGCACCGTCAGACCGGTGCACTCGGCGCCAAGACCCAACCACCCCTCGGGAAGTGTTCGCCCGGTGAGAAGCCCGCCCTCGACAACTCTTGCGGGCTCCCGACAGAGACGACCGTTCAGGATCGCGTCTATCGGATACCCGAGCATCACTCGCAGGTGCACGGGCTGGGTCACGGCCGGCCCCGCAAGCGAGACGATGCGCTCGGTGCGGGGACGTGAGTGAGTTACTGCCTCGTCCAGCGCGAGCAGGCCTTCCAGTGAGGTCGCCCAGAGCTGAGCGTGCGGGTCCCCGGCAAGGCCGGTCAGGCGAGCAAGAAGAGCCGGGTTGTCGAACGGATACTTGAGCGGGATGGTCAGCACGCGCGCACAGCCGCATTTCGAGGCCGCTTCCTTCGCCTCGAGAGCAAGCGGGTCATCGGTGTCGGGAACCACCGCGCAGACGGCGCAGTCCGGGAAGATCGCGTGCAGCAGGGAGAGCCCGCGCGCGAACGCGTCCACGTTGCCGGGCAGCTGCGCCTCGCCGCCGGTCACGAAGGGCTCCAGGCGCACGGCTGAGACCATGACAACGTCCGGGCTGACGGCGGGGTCGACCGGTGCCCCCGTTCGGGCGTCCGACAGGAACTGCCAGACACCCATCTCGACCAGCGTCGCAACCGAGAATCCGGGCGGGAGTTCGCCGATGCGGGCCGGCGCCGATGACCCGGCGTCCGGCTCCTGTGGGGGAACCTCGAGCTCGTCCAAGACGATGTGCCCCTCCTGCCCGTCAAGCCGGACCGTCCCGGCACAGGGCGCGAGGAGGGGTATCGAGTAGTGCCCGTGGTCCACGGCCAGAACCTGCCCCGGCTGGACCCGCTGTCCGTCCTTCACGCGGAGCTCGCTGAACTCGAGGCGACGGCTCGTGAGAGGGATGAGCAGCCTGTCGGGCAGAGGGAGCTCGAGCACTTCGGACGACGGCGCTCCGGTCACCGGGACGTTGTAGCCCCCGGCGAGCGCCACCTTCGACGTGACTCCAGACGGGTCACCCACGTACATGTAGGACCGCCCGCGCGCTGTATCAAGCGCAGGCGGTTCTACCGTTAGACCAGGGGTGGGCGGCGCCCAGGCCCTACCCCTTCACCCCGACTCGGCCCAGACCACGGCCCACAACCATGCCAGGGACCCCAGCGCGATGAGCAGGCCACCCAGGGGAATGACGACCACGAGGAGGATCGGGACCTTGGTGAAGAGCGCCACCGACAGCACCAGAACCCCCACGACCTGGGAGAGCGCGCCGCGCCTGAGGACCCGCGCAGCAGCGTCGGGACCCGAGGGAAAGAGCTGGAACGGGCTGACCATGTCAGTCCTCCAGAATGTGACCGACGTCGTGGCAATCGAGACACGACATCTCTTCGGCTTTGAGGTCGTCTATCAACGTCTCCGGATACTGGTGTCCGGCGCCATCAAGGAAGTTCTCGGCCTCTCCGTGGCACTTGAGGCAGACGGCGTTCCTGTAGGGCTCGACCAGCTCCAGCTCCTCGGGTGCCTTGCCGAAGTAGTGCACGCGGACATCGTGCATTCCCCTCATCTTGGCGTCCAGATAGCCGAGGAGGCCCGGGTTGGTATGGCACGTGTAACAGGCCTTCTTCCGGTCGA
>DAOWCM010000425.1 GCA_030639555.1 Candidatus Eiseniibacteriota bacterium
AGCCGTCCGAACTCCGCGTCGACGTACGCGATCTCGGCGTCGTAGGGCCTGACGCTGAATCGCGGCAGGCGCTGGAGGGGTGATTGGTACGGCTGATGCGGATCGAAGTAGTGCACCCACGCGAAGAAGGGAGCGTTCGCGCCGGATCTTGCGCGCTCGTCCAGCCATCGCACCGCCGCATCGGTCACGTCCGTGGCAGAACGCTCGTTGTAGTCCGGCATCTGGGGATGATACCCATCCGCCGAGACCTCGAAATCGTACGTATCGAAGCCCTGGTCCAGACCGAATCGCGCGTCGACGACGAAGCACCCGACGAAGGCGGCGGTGTCGTAGCCGTGAGACGAGAGCACCTCCGCGAGCGTCACGTGCTCTTCCGCGAGTCTGTACCTACCGTTGTCGCGGACGCCGTGGCTCAGGGGGGAAAGCCCCGTGAGGATTGTCGCATGGGAGGGCAGGGTGAGGGGGACGCTCGTGACCGCATCGTCGAACCGGACGCCCCGCTCAGCCAGCGAGTCCAGCGTGGGGGTTTCGGCCGACTCATGGCCGTAGCAACCGAGTCGGTCGGCCCGGACGGTATCCAGTGTCACGAGGAGGACGTTGAATCCTCTCGCCTCCCCTGTCTCGACGAGATCCGAGAGGCGCGCCGCCGCGGGCTCGTCGACACGCTCGGCGGACGGCCGCACGCGATTCACCAGCCAGATCGCCGCGAGAACGACCACGACAATCGCGGCCGCCGACACCATGGCACGGACGCCCAATGCACCTACGCTGCGCCCCTTGCACCTCTGATCAGCCACGTTCGACCCCCAATCTTCCCGACCGGCAGCGCCAGGCCTGCAAGGGCCCGTCCTGCACAACCAGCGAGACGAGCCCGATCACGATGAGTGCCATCGATAGATCATGAAGGCGACCCTGCCGTGCTCGGTCATGCGCATCATCGTATGCCCGCGGGGCTCCGAGCATGTCTTGCCCGTCACGAAGTGGGAGCTCTAGCTGAGTCCTGTTTGCCGATCTCGCCGGCCTTCGCGAGGGCTATCTTCGTCAGCATCGGTCCAACGATCTCAAAGATCACGCTGGTGGCGGTGATGACCGTTATGATGGCCGCGCCTATGACCAGCGGGTCGTAGGCCAGGCGGCTAACGTCCGGGTGGGCCGCCGCGTAGCGGGACACGGCCGCTGCGACTTCCGGAGCGCGCGCCATCTGCGAGAACTCCGTGCTGATAATCAGGGACAGGCCGATGGCGACACCCGCCTGCGAGAGGATCCCCAGGCCTATCCACTTCTTGATCTTGTCCTCAATGTGCCCCATCATCCCGCCCAGCCTCGAACCGCCCACAAGTCCGACGGAGCGCGCCAGGACGTAGGCCACACCCACAACGCCGAGCTTCGGCAGCTCCGATAGCCTCAGGTGTGCGCCGGCCAGGCAGAAGAAGAGAATGAAGAGCAGCGGCATTATCTCTCTCAGCGGGTCAGTGGCCCGTCTGACGAAGCTTTCGCGCCGCGTGTTCGAGAGGACGAATCCGGCCGCCATGTTGGTCAGGATCAGAGAGAGCCCGAAGTGCAGGGAAACGCCCGTCGCGACCAGTACCGTGCCGAAGGCCATGATGAGCATGTCACGCCCCGCCTGCAGCTTGCGCACCAGGAGGCAGAAGACGAAGCCCAGTACCGCTCCGACGAGGAGACTGCCAACTATCTCGAGCGACGGTCCCCTCATCGCAGCAATCACGCTCTCGTGCGCGGAGATTGCACCCAGCGTGCTTCCCAGCAGGATGCGCCTCGCGAGCGCGGCCGCGAATCCGAATATGAGAATCGCCAGTCCGTCGTCGAATCCAACGACGGCATAGAGAGCGGTCGTCAAGCTCCCCTTGGCCTTGTACTCCTGGATCACCGCGACCGTTCCTGCGGGGGCGCTTGCTGGTGCCCCCGCCCCGAAGAGGAGCGCAACAGGCCAGCTTCGTGTGATCAGGTAGCCGACCAGGGTAACAACGCAGAACGCCGCAAAGGACTCGACCAGGATCACCGAGATGATACCC
>DAOWCM010000411.1 GCA_030639555.1 Candidatus Eiseniibacteriota bacterium
CCGAAGAAAGGGCAGCTTCTGTCCGAGGCGGTCGAGGAACGCAAGGCACAAGCTGAGGGGAACTGCTACATCGACTTCGGGCTGCACGCCGCTCTCGTGAACTGGGACGACAGACAGAACGACGAGATACGTGAGATGATCGAGGCCGGCGTCCCTTCATTCAAGGTCTACACGGTCTACTCTTCTTCGGGGCTCAAGAGCAGCGAGGAACAGCTCTACGCTGCGCTTCTAACTGCCGGCCAGCACGGCGGGCTCATCGAGGTGCACTGCGAGAACGAGTGGATCATTGAGCGGAAGATCAAACGCCTGGCGGAGGAGGGAAAGCTCTCGCCTGCCGACCACGCGGCGAGCCGCCCGAGCTACGTCGAGGGGGAGGCCATCGGAGCGGTGCTGAGGGCCGCGTACGACGCCGGCGCCCCCGTCTACATCGTCCACGTCTCGACAGCCGAGGGTGTAGAGGCCATCGACGAGGCGCTCGAGCTGGGTCTGGAGGTCTACGCCGAGACCTGCCCCCACTTCCTGCTGCTGGACGAGCGGAAGCTGTCGGGTCCTGCCGGGCAGCGCTACGCTACCTGCCCGCCGCTCCGGGGCGAGCAGCACCGGGAGAACCTGTGGGACGCCCTGGATGAGGGGCTGATCCAGGTCATCGCGACCGACCACTGCGAGTTCACCGCCGCCGACAAGGACGAGGGCGCCTCTGACTTCCGTCGGATCCCGATGGGGCTTCCCGGCGTTGGGACGCTCTTACCTCTCATGTGGCATTTCGGTGTGTCCGCGGGGCGGATGAAGGAGCGCGACCTCGTGGACAGGCTGTGCACCCAGCCGGCGGAGATCTTCGGGCTGTATCCGGAGAAGGGGAACCTCGCGGTCGGGAGCGACGCCGACCTCGTCATCTTCGACCCAGACCTGCCCGTGACTATCACGCCGGAGGTCCTGCACGGTCATTCCGACTACTCGCCGTACGAGGGACAAGAGGTAACCGGGTGGCCGGTGTCCACGATGCTGCGCGGAAGCTGGGTCGTGAAAGACCGGGAGCTCGTGGGGTCCCACGAGCTCGGGTCGTTCATCAGGCGAGGGAAGGTCTGTCAGAAGCCTGGAAGGCGGGAGGGCTGACGCCGGCGTCGACTGGACGGAAGCCGCGGCGCTGCCGCCAGCGTGCGTGACGCAGTTCCGCGTGCCACCTACGCGACTTTGTACCCCGCGTCGGCGACGGCCTGCTTTACGGCCGCCATGTCGACCGGCCTCTCCTCACTGAATGTGGCGGTCCCGGAATCAAGGTCCACCGCCACGTCCGTCACGCCGTCCACTCTGCCGAGCGCTTCATGCACAAGCTCGACGCAGTGCTGACACGTCATTCCCACGATGAGGATCGTAGGCATACTTCCCCCTCCCGGACCGCCATACGGCGGCGATGCCGTTGCACGGACCCTCCGGCACGGCCTGCCGCCGTTACTTCAACAGTACAGCCTTGACCGTCTTCGAGCCCTCCATTGCGCGGAGCCGCATGAAGTAAACACCCGTGGCCGCCGCGCTCCCGTCGCTGCACCTGCCGTTCCACTCCGCGCGGTGCTCGCCCGCGCCCATCGTGCCGTGCTCGAGCAGCGCGACCCGCCTGCCGCTCACGTCGTAGACGGCGAGCTCCATCGCGCCCCGTTCAGGTATGTAGAATTCGATCGTGGTCTTCGGATTGAAGGGGTTCGGATGGCATCCAAGCCGGAGCGACGTCTCGACTGTTTCACCGGCGACTCCGACATCCGCTGAGGTCATCTGCGGCTGGACCGCCATGCAGTTGGGGTTGCCGCCCACCGGGATGGTGGATTTGAGCGTGTTGCCGACAAGTTCAACTACATAGACGGCGTCGGTCGCGGAGATGATGCCGCCCGCTATGAAGGCGTGCAGCTCAGAGTCGAGAATGTCGACGTCCCTGGGATCGGCACCCGCGTCGAGGGGGATGATGGTGGTCGACCAGTCGGACGTGTCTATGACGTACACGTTCGAGTCGTCCTCACACGCGACGACCAGCTTGGAGCCGTCCAGAGTGACGTCGATGCCCCACGGGTCGTCGCCGACGGCGACAGTCGTGACCTCGGTAAGAGTGGCGCGGTCGATGACGCGGACCTGATCGGTCGCCCGGTCAGTGACGTAGATGTACACGCCGTCCGGGTCGACCACCAACTGCCACGC
>DAOWCM010000385.1 GCA_030639555.1 Candidatus Eiseniibacteriota bacterium
ATGTCTCGTCGGGTCTGCCGGGTCAGCAGGGCGCCGGACCGAGTCCGGCAGTCTACAGGATGCTCCTGCCCAGTTTCTCGTGCGGGCTCGGTATCACAACGCTCCTTACGAGGTTACCGCCATTCCTGGCCACCGTGAGCGCGGCGTCCATCGCGGCTTCGACCTCGAAGATCTCCCCCGTCATGGTGAAGAAGCCCTTTCCCCCCAACCCCTTGGCCAGTCGTATCTCCAGCAGCGTGACGCCCGCGGCCTTGGCGGCGGCGTCGGCCGCCAGAATGGAGGAAGCGACCGTGAAGGTCTCGACGACGCCCAGTGCACGCAGGTTCTCCACCTCGGTGGCTCCGAGGATAGCGGGGAAGATCTGGGGGTGCACGTGCGGTATGAAGAGTGTGTCGACGACGACGTCGCCACCCGTCTCGACCCCGCGCTTGAGCGAGGACTCCACCGACGACACATCGCCGGCGATCAGAACCATGTACTTGCCGGGGCAGATGGCCGTGGACTCGAGGACCTCGACATCAGCGGTCTTGGCCATCTCATCGGTGACGCTGATGCCGATGGCGATGCTCACTGTCTCGATGAGTCCGATGGCCTCTCTCAACGGCTGCCGCCTCCACGCTCGCCTGTCCCGCGTTCCGCAGCAGCCGTACTGATCACGACGGCTTCCGCGCTCACCGATTCTATCACACCACTGATGCTCGCGTGCACTCGCGCGCCGATGCTTCCCTCGGCGGCCTCGCCCACCACGTCCCCCCTGAGGATCTCCTGGCCTGCCTTGACGGTGGGCGCAGCGGGTTCCCCGGCGTGTTGATTCATCAGGAGCGTCACCCGTGACGGGTGCAGCCTCCCTTCCCGAAGGGGCGCGTCGACATCGTACTTCGTGAGCCCCAGCCTCCGCGTCAGGCGCGCGGCCGGGATCTGCCTGTATTCCCTGACGTCGTCCGGCGAGAGGTCCGTCCTGACGTGCGGGTTCGGAACGCCCCGCCGCACCAGCTCCGCCTTCAGGTCGGCCAGTATCCGCCTCGGCTGTATGCCGAGCGGGCAGGCGAAGAGTTCGCACATGCCGCACTCGCAACAGAGGTACGCGGAGGTGATGTGCCTGTGATCCTCCGGGAACTCCGCGTACTGGATCGCTCGCATCGTCCGGTGCGGCTCAAGGTCGTGTCCGAGGAGCGCCCGCGGGCAGAGTTCGGTGCAGGCCATGCACTGGCAGCATGCGGCCCTGGCGATTCTGAGCACCTGCGCCTCTCTCGCGCTCATCGACGACACGAGCGGATGGTCGACAGGCAGTACGATGACGCCCGCCAGCGCTTTCGTTGTCGGCTGCCCACCGGTCTCCATCAGGTGACCCATCATCGGGCCGCCGACTATGACCGCGTGCGCAGGCAGGAGCGCGCCACCGGCGCCCTCGATCAGCTCATCGATGGAGGTCCCTATCGGAGCGACGAACGTCCCGGGACTCGCCACCTCTCCCTGGACAGTGACCATCCTGTCTGTGACCGGACGGCCCTCGACCGCGTCGGCCACCTGGACCAGAGTCGTCACGTTGTTGACGACGACGCCCACGTCCAGGGGTATCCCGCCCTCGGGAACGACGCGCCCCGTCGCCTCGAAGACCAGCAGGAACTCGTCACCCGCGGGGTAGATGTTGGCGAGGGGCATAAGCTCGATCCCGCCGTCATCCCGCAGCGCCCCGGCGATCGCGTCCATCGCCCTGCCGTTCTTCCTCTTGAGCGCGATCACGGCCCGCTTCGCCCCGACGGACTCGCGGATGAGCGAAAGACCCCTGACGACCCGCGCGGGGTCGAGGGCCATGAGCTCCGAGTCCGCCCTCAGAAGGGGCTCGCACTCCGCGCCGTTGGCCAGCACGACGTCGGCGCTGGCGGCCGCCTTGACGTGGCTGGGGAATCCGCCTCCGCCGGCGCCCACGACGCCGGCCCTCTGGATCGCCGTGACCGTCGTTCCTGACACAACAACCTCCATGGCGGTCGGTCCGTGAGACGGAAGCGCCGTGTTCGCTAGACTATGCGGAAGTAGTCGACCAGCGCGCAGCGTCGCTCGCGCGTGAAGGTCGAGGCCTTCGTCAGGCCCTCTCCGGTCGGACTTGCGATGGTGAAGCTGGTGAACCCCTCGCCCCCGAAGCCTAACCCTGCGTACGACGGCCCGTTCTTGACGTATATGGAAACATCCATCAGCTTTGCCATTCTCGAGAGACTGGCGATGTTCCGTGAGTGCATCACAGCCGTGTGACCGAAGCCGCGCTCCACCTCCTTGGCGAAGTCTATCGCTTCGTCCACGGTGTCGACCGTCACGAGGGGGATCACCGGCATCATCTGCTCGGACCATACGAGCGGGTGTGAACTGTCAGCTTCGAAGAAGGCGAGTCGCGCGCCCGTGGGGCACGGCAACCCCGCCTCCTCGAGGATGA
>DAOWCM010000031.1 GCA_030639555.1 Candidatus Eiseniibacteriota bacterium
CGATCGAGCGCGACAGCGTGGCCGACTGCGCCTCCAGGCGGCGGATGAGGCTGTTCGTGTAGAAGAATATCAGTATGGCGAACGCCGAGACGGCGATGAAAACGTACGCCCGAGTCCTGTAGACAACGGGCCGCTCGGTGTCCTGGAGCTTGCCCCAGCGAAAGGGCATACGGTACCCCCTTCCGCGCGAATTGAAGACGCGCGGCCTCCCGCCGAACCGTCCTGCGGTCCTACGCTATCTCCGAGAGCCCACCCATGTACGGTCGCAGAACCTCCGGGATGACTATCTTCCCGTCCGGCGTCTGGTAATTCTCGAGTATCGCCACGACCGCCCGGGCGAGCGCCACTCCAGAACCGTTCAGCGTGTGCACGAACCTCGGCTTGCCGCCCTCGGACGGTTTGTACTGTATGCCCGCCCGCCGGGCCTGGAAGTCCTCGTAGTTGCTGCACGAGCTGATCTCGAGCCACTTCCCGACGCCCGCGGACCAGATGTCGATGTCGTAGCACTTGGCGGCGGCGAACGAGAGGTCTCCCGTGCACAGGACCTTCAGGCGGTACGCGAGGCCCAGCCGCTGGAGAATGGTCTCTGCGTTCGCGGTCAGGGCCTCGAGCTCGTCGTAAGACGTCTCTGGCTCGACGTACTTCATAATCTCCACCTTGTCGAACTGGTGCACGCGTACGAGCCCGCGCGTGTCGCGCCCGTACGACCCGGCCTCGCGCCGGAAGCAGGGTGTGTAGGTCGTGTAGCAGAGAGGAAGCCGCTCAGCCGCGAGGATCTCCTCGCGGTGGAGGTTGGTCAACGGGACCTCGCCCGTCGATATCAGGAAGAGGTCGCCCTCCTCGATGTGGTACATGTCCGACTCGAGCTTCGGCAGTTGTCCCGTCGCCTGCACGGCCAGGCGGTTCGCGATGAACGGGGGGGACACCTCCGTGTACCCGTGCTCGTTCGTGTGGACGTCCAGCATGAACTGGATCAGCGCGCGCTCGAGGCGCGCCCCCGCTCCCACGAAGACGGGGAAGTTGGACCCGACCAGCTTGGCCGACGCCTGGAAGTTCAGGATGCCGAGCGCCTCACCGATCTCCCAGTGCGGGACGGGGTTGTCGGACAGCGAGTGGGGCTCCCCCCACTCCCGGATGAGGACGTTCTCGTCCTCGTCCGCCCCCACCGGCACAGACTCGTGCGGGATGTTGGGGATCATGAGCGCGAGTGCCTCGATCTCCTCGCGCATAGCGGCCAGCTTCTCGTCGTACTCCTTGATGCTCGCCGCGACCTCGCGCATCCGCGCGATGGGCTCGGACGCGTCCTCGCCCGCCTTCTTGAGCGTTGCGATGCGCTCGCTCTCGACGTTTCTCTGACGTTTGAGCTCGTCCGACTCGACGATGATCGCGCGTGCGGCCTCGTCCAGTTCGAGCAGGCGCTCGAGTTCCGCTTTCTCTCTCTTGTCGGCTATCGCCTTCCGCACGATGTCGGGGTTCGCCCTTATGAATCTCAGATCCAGCATGTTCGTATCCGTCAGTTGGTTCGGGATATCGTGCGCTCTCTAGCGCGTCGTCACTGTCTCACGGGAAGAGCTGTCCGCGGAGACGGCCTCAGCGGGAGCCTTGGGCCGCGCGGTCCGCGGAAGATTGAGAACGAGAAGGTCGTCCTCCTGCGGCTCGCAGAGGGCGGTGCCCGAGCGGGCCAGCGTCGCCGGCGCTTCCCCGGGCGCGGCAGCGACCGGAACGTGGAAGAGCCTGACACCCAGAAGGGCCATCCCGCTCGCCGCAGCGACGGCGACAAGCGTTATGAAGAGCGGCCTCCCGCTCTGGAACAGCGAGAGGTAGACGGCCACCGCGGTCAGGAATCCAGAGATCACGTATATGACCGTCGCGGTCTGCTTGGAGCTCAGGCCCAGACAGGCGATCCTGTGAGAGCTGTGATCACGGCCTCCCTGAGCGATGTCCCGTCCCTCGGAGTATCGCGAGGTCGTGACCAGGACCGCGTCGAAGATCGGATAACCCAGCATGAGAACCGGGATGACCAGCGCGCTGACGCCACCTTCGGCGTAGGCCACGGCTCGGAGAGACAGGCCGCCCACGACGTAGCCGAGGAACAGGCTCCCGGCGTCTCCCAGGAAAATGGACGCGGGGGCGAAGTTGTACCACAGGAACCCCAGTGCGCCGCCGGTGACCGCGATCGCGGCAATGGCGGTGTTGGTGTGCCCGTGACCGACTGCCAGCACGAAGATGCCGAGTGTGGCTATCGCCGCCAGTCCCGCGGTGATGCCGTCCATGTTGTCCAGGAAGTTGAACGCGTTCATCAGGCCGACCATCCAGAAGAGAGCCAGGACGAACGCGAGCGGTGCGGGCAAGGGAATGCCATCGATGCCACCCGACAGGAGCATGATGGTCGCGGCGACCGTCTGCCCGACAAACTTGGAGCGCGGGCGCATGCCGTTCGCGTCGTCCGCAAGGCCGAGAACGATGACCATGAGACCGCCGGACATGAATCCGACCAGCCGCGCGCTGTACGGACACCTGATGAGCGCGAGCGCCGCGGCGGAGGCCGCCAGACTGGCCAGTGCGACGGCGATGCCGCCCATCAGAGGAGTCGGGCTCAGATGGACCTTGCTCTTGCTGGGATAGTCCAGAAATCGCAGACGCTTGGCGAGGCTCCTCACCGCAGGGGTGAGAGCCAGGACCGCCAGGAGCGATAGGCCAAACGCACAAAGAAAGATCATGACAGTTTCCAAGCCAACAGATGCCCGCTCAGCACGGGATTATTCTGACACAGAGACACAGCTGTCAAGTTCTTTCTCTGGCATTCACCTCCTCGGGCTCACCGGGCGGTGCCGGCGGAAGGACGCGCGCGGGCTTGAGCGCGCTACTTCTCGAAATCCGCGACCACACGCTCGAGAAGTTCCGAAAGAGACACACGAGGCTCGTAGCCTATGGCCTCGCGGATCTTCGTCAGATCGGGAACACGCCTCCGCATGTCCTCGAATCCCTCCTCGTACGCGCGCTCGTATGGAATGTGCTCGATCGTCGACTTGCTCGCCGTCAGTTCCTTGACCATTGCGGCGAGGTCGTCGATCGTCGTCTCTTCGTCGCTCCCCAGGTTGAACACCTCGCCGTCCGCTGCGGGCTCGTCCAGCAGACCGAGGACTCCCCGAACGACATCCGACACGTCGCAGAAGCACCTCGTCTGCTGGCCGTCGCCGTGGACCGTGATCGGATGGTCCAGGAGCGCCTGCTTGACGAAGCGGGGTATCACCATGCCGTACTGTCCGGTCTGCCTGGGGCCGCAGGTGTTGAAGCACCTCACGATGACAATGGGCAGCTTCTTCTCCCTGTGGTAAGCGAACGCCAGAAACTCGTCGATGGCCTTCGAGGACGAGTAGCCCCAGCGCGTGATCGTCGTGGCTCCGAGTACCCTGTCGTGCTCCTCCTTGCACGGCTGCGAGTTTGCCTTGCCGTAGATCTCGGAGGTCGAGAACAGGACGACCTTCTTCTTGCCGTCGTTGGCCTTTTGGAGCACGACCTCCGTGCCCCTGATGTTCGTCTCGAGCGACTTCAGGGGGTTGTTGATGATGTAGGCCACGCCGACGGCCGCCGCGAGGTGGAAGACAACATCCACCTTGGACGTCATGTCGGCGACGATCCGCTCGTCGAGGATCGTATCGATAACGTAGTCGAAATCGGGATTCCCCTCAAGGTGCGCGATGTTTTCGAAACGACCGGTAGACAGGTCGTCAATGACCGAGACCTTGTCGCCCCTCTCGAGGAGCGCTTCGACGAGATGAGAACCGATGAAACCGGCACCGCCGGTGACGAGCACCTTCATTGACGGTTGCCCCCCCCTGAACCTGACCTTCGAACACGTGAGACGCCGGGCGACCCCGAATCCTTCACTGACTCGGGCAATAGTATACACGTGGAGGGAATCGTCAACAACCCGTTTCCCGACACCTGCCGCGGGGGCCGGGCGCGGGGCATCAACGGTGCAACGCGCATTCCCGGCGTTCCGAAACGTGCGAAAACGATGATAGGGCAGCGTGTTGGGTCCTGCGGTGAGGCGGCAAGAGAGAGAGCGGCCGGTGAGCGCCGGAGATCAACCCCTCAGGTAGCGCGAGTGGTTGTGCCACGCGGCGAACTGGAAGATCCCGACTATGTGATGCCACACGTAGGGGCCTCGCCCAACGTCGTCGATGCCCCGCGTCAGCTTCTCGACCGCCGCCCGGTCGAAGAGCGCACACGAGAACAGCTCGTCTCTGATGAACTCCCTGTTCCTGCGAACGAAGGCGGCCCCGTCGAACGTGAATCCCCTGCTCCCTACGGCGTGCTCGTCGTAGCCCAACTTCGCTCTGAGCAACTCCCGGAGAAGCACCTTGTTGACCAGGTGCTCTCGGTCGTATCGGCTCTCCTGCGGCAGATTGAAGTAGTAGTCAATGACGCGCGGGTCCTGGTACGGATGGACGGCTCGCCCCCCGAATGCACGGGCCGCCAGACCTATCTTGTCCTTCTGGCTTCCGATCTCGAAGTGGCGGCCTCGGAGGAGCCCGCGCGCGTCCACGACGTCGATCGCCCCGAGTCGGCGGCGCACCGCTCTCCAGTGGCGCGAAGTGTTGAGCGCGTCGTCGAACAGCCCGCGCGTCTCCCGGAACCTCACTCTGAGACCCGGCCAGTTGATCTCCACCGGGTCGCGCAGCAGGTAGTTGAGCTGCGACCCCGGAGGCAGCAGGGCCTTGAGTCCGTCCACCCAGTTCCAGCGCCCGATGGCGAAGCGCGCCGCGAGACGGTCCTTCGGGCGCGGCACGTAGCCGAAGGTCACGTCATTGCCGGTGCCTTCCACGACCGCCCCGATGTCGCCGGTCTCTCCCAGCATCGCCAGGACCGTCGGAACCTGAGCCAGATCGCCGGCAGGCAGCGGCGACTCGGTGAAGAACCGCTCGAGGATGGCGCGGACGTCGGCCCCCGGCGTGTCCATGGAGACGGTCCGGTGCGGGAGCCCGAGGCGCCGGCATACGTCCGCCGCAAAGACGTACTCGTCGTCACCCTCGCCGGCATACGTAACGCAGGTCACGTCGGTCCTGCCCGCTTCGGCGAGCGCCAGCGCCAGCGCGGTCGAGTCCTTGCCGGCCGACAGGAGCAGCAGCGCGTTCTCCTCTCCGGCGAGCATGTCCTCCGTGGCTTGAGCGAGCACGGTCAGGAGCCGATCCGGGTCCGGCTCCTGGTCCTCCCGCGAGAGGGTCGAGAAGTACGGGAACTCCAGCGAGAAGGTCACCTCGAGAGAGCCCCCTTCGGCCTTCACGAGGCCTCGGTCACCGATGGTCAGCGCGAACACGCCGTCGTAGAGGGTTCGAGGGAAGGGCACCTGGCCGTCGTGGAGGAAGAAGCTGAGCGATTCGGGCGAGATGGAGGGGCGGACCCCGCGGCTCCTCAGCCCGTCGAGAAGGCTCGACATCTCCAGTCCGATGAGAACTCTGTCCTCAGATGCCGCCAGGTAGATGATCCGGCCGCCGGTATCGTCACCCTTGAGCGCGAGTCCATCCGTCGTCGCCGTAACGAGGGAGTCCCAGTCGGCAGGGACCTCGATTCGCTCGATCGTATGAGGAGTTACTTCAAGAAGCGCCACGGTCGCCCCCCTCGAGCCCGCACCCGCTCTCCTGCGGGCGTTTCCCGGCGGATCTCACTCCGCCGCCGGCGCTCATCGTCAGCTCGTCGTAGAGGTTCTCCAGATCGCGGATCATGCCATCCTCGGTGAACGCCGTATCGAGTCCCTCGGCCGCGGCCCTGCCCATCGCGGCGCGCAGCGACGCGTCGGCGACGAGGCGGTCCAGAAGCTCGACCATCTCGCCGACGGCCCCGGGCTCCACCAAGTGGCCGTTCTCCCCTTCCTTCACCGCTTCACCGATCCCCGCCGTGTCGTAGGCGACGACGGGCAGGCCGGTCGCGAGAGCCTGAAGGACGACGCGCGGCAGGCCCTCCCAGAGAGACGTCAGTATGAAGACGTCCATGGCACGTAGGAGGTCGGGAACGTCGTCGCGGATGCCGAGGAGGAGGACGCGGTCCGAGAGCCCGACCGAATCGAGCGTACGCTCGATCTCCGTTCTCATGGGACCGTCACCAACGTAGACGAATCTGAGGTTCTCACGACCGCGCGAAAGGAGCTCGGCCACGCGCACGAAGTCACGAGGGTTCTTCTGGGGCGACAGGCGGCCGACGGAACCCACTACGATGTCGTCGGCCGAAAGCCCCAGTCTCTCCCGAACCTCGGAACCGCGCTTGGGGTCCGGGAAGAACCTGAGGAGCGGTATGCCGCTCCGGATCAGGCGGTAGGCACCGGGCCGGCCGATGCCCTCGTCGAGGCCGACCCTCGTGGTCTTGTTGGAGACCGAAATGAGTGGGCGTGTCCGGGGCTGCAGCATCTTTTCGAGCGTCACGTAGGTGTTCTTGAGAAGCGGGTTCATCCGGTCGTGGAAACCCCAGCCGTGGACCGTGTGCACGATGTGGGGCACGCCGGCTACCTTCGCGGCGAGGCGGCCAAGAATGCCGGCCTTGGAACTGTGTGTGTGAACGATGTCGAATCGCTCCCGTCGGAGCAGTCTCACCAGTTGAACGAGCGCCAGGGCGTCTCGCCTGGGGTTGATTTCGCGCACGAGGTTCGGCAGCACACGGACGACAATCCCCCTTGACCGCGCGTCCGCCAGGAGCGAGCCTTCCGAACCCGTCTGGGGGCCGATCCAGAGCTGTGAATCGTACCTCTCGGGGTCCACGCGCTCCACGGAGGCGATCGTGTTCTCCTGCGCCCCTCCCACGATGAGCCGCGTGATGAGGTGAAGCACTCGCGTTTTCGAGCGCGCCGAGTCGGTCGAGAGAAGCCCCTCGTATGTCCTGCCGGTCACGGACGCGTAGTCGGACCGCTCCGCCACCCACCTCAGACCCTGGCACGCCAGCTCAACGAACAAGTCGGGCTCGTCGCATATCTCGAGCACCTTCTCCGCAACGTCGATGGGCGAAGAGGAGTCCACGAAGCACCGCTCGAGCGCGGCGGGCAGGGCGTCGTCCGTGCCCGGCACGCGCCTGATGAGCGGGATCCTGCCGCGCGCGAGCATCTCAAGGATGGTGAGAGGCAGCCCCTCGCAGTCGGACAGGAGCAGGACGATATCCGAGTCGTCGAGCTCTCCGGTGACGTCCGCGACGGCCCCGCGGAACTCGACACGCTCGCCGACGCCCAGTGTCCGCGCCAGCTCGCACAGCCGCTCCGACTCCGGCCCCTCGCCAACGACGCGGAAGGCGAAGTGGCCCGGGCGGCGGCGCTCGAGCTCGGCGGCGGCCTCAAGAAAGATGTCAATCCTCTTGACGCGGTGCAGGCGGCCCACCATCGTGAGCGTCACGGGCCGCTCCTCCACCATGAGAGGCGCGGGCTCCGGTGCGACGCTCACCGTCGACGGGCTCTGGACGACCGGCGGAAGAGTGCCCCACGGACCCACATATGACTTCGCCGCTGCCACCGCGTCGCTGACGCAGAGGACGGTCGCCCCACGGAGGATCCACGCCTCGACCAGCTTGAGAACGGGGTTCATCCACACCTCCACGCCGTGCTTTGTGGAGAGCCTGGGTGCGCGTCCCCGGAATCCGAAGTGCGCGGCCGCATCGCCCGGCGACGTGTGAGAGTGAACAAGGTCCGGCTCGAGCAGGGCGGCGTAGTCTCTCGCCAGCCGCCAGCCCGCCCGGCTACGCCAGCCGGTCAGCCCCGCCACGTGAACGCGCACGCCGCGTTCCCTGAGCGTCTCCCCGATCCCGCCGACGTGGGTCAGGCACAGGATCTCGAACCGGAAGCGCTCGGACAGCGATCCCGTCACTATGTTTTCCACGAGGCGCTGTGCCCCGCCGTACTCCATGTCGGGGATCACCTGAAGAATGGTGGGACGATCGTCGCCGATCTCACCGGTGTCGGGGAAGTCGCGGAGACGCGACGGATGGCCGTTCTGAACGCCTTCTGACGTCGACCAGCGAAACCTCCGCATGTCGGAGGCCAGGATGCGATAGACGGCGGCGCGCCGGCGCGATTCGTCGCGGCGACACCGCTCGCCCAGACGCACGTACGCCCTGTAGAGGAGCGCACGGGCAATCAGACGCGCTCGCCACAGCTTCCGGACCGTCTCCGGCGCGACGCCCTCTCCCTCGCAGAAGTACTGGAAGTCGGCCAGGACCCTCGCCCCGAAAGCCAGCCCCTCGCAGGTTCTCGTGGACGCGCCGCCCTCGTGGTAGAACAGGGCATCGGTGACAAGACCGACGGCGAGGCCCTTTCTGTGCGCGCGCCTGCACCACTCCACGTCCTCGTTGTAGAGGAAGAACTCCTCATCCATCGGGCCCAGTTCGTCGAGCGAGTCCCGGCGCAACGCCATGACGCTGCCGGACACAACCTCGGTGGCGACCACGCCGTCCCGCGAGGCCTCAAGCTCGCCGCGCCTCGGAACGACCCTCGGCCGCAGGAAGAACCCATCGCGGAGGATGTCCGACGGCACCGGCAGCGCCCGGAAGCAGTTCGAGCTGACCCGGCCGTCCCCGTCCACGACGGAGCCTCCGAGAACAGCGAAATCACGTCGCCGGCGAACGGCCTCAGCGAGGCGCTCGAGGGCGCCCGGCTCGGGCACAACGTCGGGGTTCATCACGACGAGCGTCGTCCCCGAGGCCGCATTCAAGCCGAGGTTGACGCCGGCCGCGTATCCCCTGTTCGCCCCCGCGGACATCAGCCGGAGATCCGGAAGCTCGCGCCTGATGAGATCGGGGCTCCCGTCAGTAGACGCGTTGTCGACAACGATGATCTCTGACGGACCCGCGGGCAAACGCTCGGCGATGACCCGCAGGTTCTCGACGACCGCACGACCTCCGTTGAAGTTAACGATGACGACGCTGGTCATAATCGTCCTTCGCTGTGCAGAGGTTGCCGAAGAGCCTCCGCCATGGCGAACAGCAACCAGAGCACGGAGTTGCAGCTGATGTTGGTGGCCGGGATCACCTGCGCCTGGACCAGAAAGGCCGTCGCGGCGGCGAGCATCGCGGTGGTCACGGGGTCGACCGCGCCGGGCGAGCTCCACGTCCGCCTGAGCGCGCGCACGTTCCGTGCGAAGAAGAACCACAGCGCCAGATAGAGAGCGAGACCGACGAGTCCGAGCGCGATGGCCCGCTGCAGGAAGTAGTTCTCCGCGGTGAAGGCCACAGGGTCGGCTCTTGTGATGCGGTATGCGCCTTCGAGCGACGTCCTGATGCTGCCCCAGCCGAGTCCAAAGACGGGGTGGTCTTGCAGGACCATGAAGGCCTGCTGATATGTGACAATCCTCGCCGCGGCCGTGAGCGCCTCCCCGGAGAACAACCGGTCTATCTTGTCGACGAGCGGGGGGGGCGCAATCAGGGCGACGATGATCAGCACGACCAGCACCGCGACCACCAACTTCCAGGAGCGCCGCAGAACAGTCAGAGCCACCACCGCCCCGAGCATGCCGAGCACTCCGCCCGCGGAGTACGTGTAGAGATTGCACAGCACCGAGAGCGCGGCGATGACGACGAGCGTCACACGGTGCCAGAGGCGCTTCAGCGCGACCGCCAGACCCAGAGACAGCGCGAACCCCACAGTGAGGTAGTGCGAGAGATTGAGGGGATGATTGAGCGTCGAGAAGACCCGATGAGACGGATTGCCGCTGGCGTCCCATGCGGTGTAGGCAATGCCCCAGTTGGGAAGCTCGGTTCCGAACGGCACACTCGCCTGGTAGAGGCCAACGATCACGGGCACGACGAGACTCAGGGCGACCATCGCGAGCGCCCGTTTCGCCTCAGACCTGTCGGTCACGACCACGCGCGCCACACCGAACAGCACAACGAGCATTACGATCCTGTACAGGGCGGCCACGCCCCAGAAAAAGTTCGTGGCGGTATAGAGGCCGGCGGCGCTCAACGCTGCTATGAGGAGCACTAACCTCAGCGATTGGCTCCTCCGCCACAGCTCCCGCAACCCCGTGGACGCGACCACGCGAACGAGCAGGAACACCATCAGGATGTCGGTGGGATAGACCGAAACCGTGCCGTGAATGTCAAATGAAAGCGGCTCCTTGAGCGGGAGCGTGAGGATCACGAGGTACCACAGGCCGCGCACAGCGCCGAAGCGCCAGACGAGAAGGGACGCCGCAGCGCCGCCGACGACCACAGCCGCGACTGCCAGCGGCGCGAACACCACTCCGACCAGGATGGCCGCTGTCAGCAGACACACATAGAGCCACGGGCTCGCGAGCACGTCCGTGAGCGACACGGGTCTCACCGGCCCTCCGATCCACGGCCGTCGTCCGGCCTGGCGCGGGCCATCAGCCGCGACCACTCACCCCGCGTCTTGCGATCGAAGGTCAGCCACGACACAAGGAAGACGACTGTCACGAGCACGCCGGCTCCCGCGAGACCGGCCATGCTTGCCTCTTCCGGCAGTGCCCTGGCCGCAGCCAGCAGGACAAGGGCGGAGACGGCCCCGGCGCCCAGCGGTCCGGCAAAGCTCGCACCGAGGTTCCTTAGAGAGAAGCCGGTCAGTCGACCGACCGCGACCCAACCGACGATGCACGCGACCACGGTCGCGCCAGCCATCACAGTCGCCACACCGGTGATCCCTCCGTGCCTGGCCCCGAACCAGACGCCACAGGCCGCCAGCAGCAGCCGCAGCAGGTTGATCCACCTGAAGAGAGACGGCCTGCCCGCGGCTACGATCAGATCCTCGGACAGCGCGGAGAACGACCGGAAGACGCCGAGGACGGCCAGAATCGAGAACGCGGCGACTGCCCCCAGCCACTTGTCGCCGTACGCGGCTTCGAGGAAATACCCGCCAAGCCCGACGACGCCCACGGCGAAGAGCGTCCCGAGCGCGGCCACGTAGGAGACCGCGCGGAGGAACAGCTCCCGCCTCTTTCCGGAGTCGACGCCGGGCAACGTGTACGAGGGCAGGAGAACCGTATTGAAGGCCCTGACCGCGTAGTTCGCGGGAAGGGCCCCGAGTGTGAGAACGAAGGCGTAGAGACCCAGCTGGTGCGTCCCCAGCATCTTGCTGATCGTGACGCGGTCGAGGGCCTGGAAGAGGAAGATGGCCATTGTCCCGCCCAGCACGAGCCAGCCGAACGACACGTCCTGCCGCGCGATGTCCGCCCTGAAGCGGAAACGCGGCCGCCACGGAGACAGGACCCAGTAGGTGACCGTCTCCCCCGCCGCTGCCGTGACCTCTCCCGCGACCAGAGCCCACACGCCGGCTCCTCTGAACGCGAGCACGATAACGACACACGCATAGGTCACAGAACCCACGACCCCAGGAAGGACGCGCTTCTGGAAGGCAAGCCTCTTCTCGAACAGGCGCGCGGGCACGGTCTGAAGCGCCCGGACGAGCACGAACACCGCGCACAGGCGGAATGGCGCGGCCAGCCCTTCCTCGCCGAAGAACGACTCCACCAGCGGGGCGCCTGCCCACGCGACGGCGAGGAAGACCGCCCCCAGAGCGGCCGAGAGCAGGAAGATGGTGTCGGACGACTCGTCAACGCGCTCCTGCCTGCAGATGAGCGCGTGACCCAGGCCGAACCCCTGGAACAGCGCGAGCCCGTTGACGATCACGAATATGGCGGCGAACCTGCCGAAGTCGGTCGGGGCCAGCACCCCGCCCAGCACGAGGAACGCCAGGTAGCGCGCGCCCCGTATCAAGGCCATCGTGCCCGCTACCCAGAGGAAGCCCTTTGCGACGGTGCGTTTCATAGGCGGCCCAGTGAGGTTTCGTGGCTCCGTTACTCGACGCCGCCCCAGCGGGCGAGGCGGTGAGCCGATCGGAGGATCCATCTGATCTCGGGCGGAGCGGTGTCAGCATTGCCGGCCGTCCACTCCTTCTCCCTCGAGAGGACACCCTCGCACGCGAAGGCGAGGCCGACGGCGGCGATCGCGGCGAGAGCAACCGTCAGAACGACGATCACGCTGCGGCGAGGACGGGACTTCTTCAAGGGCGGAACGGCCCGGTCCACGATGCTGACGGTCTGGAGGTCCCGGGCCTCCTGAATGCGGGACTGCTCGTACTGCGCCGACAGGTACTCGTGGATCTTCTCATGGACGAGCACGTCGCGTGTCAGCTTGGCCAGCTCGAAGCCGATCTTGGGCACGGAACCGAGCGGGAGGAACACCCCGAGTCCGTCGTCGGAGTTGGGCGGGACGCCTCCGGTAAGCAGGTCGAGCGTCTCCTTCAGTTCGGAGAGTTCCATCTCGATCTCCACCATGCGCGCCTGGTCGGGGCTCGCGTATCGCTCGAGCACTCCCCGTTCGATCCTGAGTGTGGTCCGCTGCGCCTGCAGCGCGGCGGCCGCCTCGACCGTGACTCGCGTCTGCTCCGTAAGCTCGATCGCGCCGTGTTCCTCCTGGAAGGCCTGCGCGGCAAGCGCCGCCTCCTCGAGCCTCGCCTCGTTCTCCTCGCGATACCCGCTGATGAACTCGCTGGTCCTCTGGGCCTGCTCCACGCTCGTCTCGCGATTGTAGGAGTCGAGGAGTTCGACGAGCGCGTTC
>DAOWCM010000213.1 GCA_030639555.1 Candidatus Eiseniibacteriota bacterium
CAACCCGGACCTGCCCACCGGCGACGTAGAGCTTGTCGCGCGCGAGCTTCTCGTTCTGAACGCGTCTCTGACGCCCCCCTTCGTTCTCGAGGAGCCGGTGAAGGCGAGCGACGAACTGCGTCTGGAGTACCGCTATCTGGACCTCCGCCGTCCCCACATGCAGCGGCTGATCGAGGCGCGCCACGTGGCGGCTCAGACGACGCGCGCCTACCTCACGGAGCAGGGCTTCACCGAGATAGAGACGCCTCTTCTCGCCAAGAAGACACCGGAGGGCGCCCGCGACTTCGTCGTACCGTCGCGCCTCTATCCAGGCAAGGTCTACGCGCTGCCGCAGTCGCCACAGCTCTACAAACAGATACTGATGGTGGGCGGGTGCGACCGCTACTTCCAGATAGCGCGGTGCCTGCGGGACGAGGACCTCCGCACCGACCGTCAGCCCGAGCACACGCAGATCGATTTCGAGATGAGCTTCGTGACCGAGGACGACGTCTTCGGTGTCGCGGAAGGACTGATGCAGTCGATATGGCGCGCCGTGCGCGGTGACGAGCTGACCGTTCCCTTCCCGAGACTCGCGTACCGCGACGCGATGCAACGCTTTGGAACCGACAAGCCGGACGTCCGGTTCGGGATGGAGATAGTCGACCTGACCGACGCGGTTCGCGAGTCCGAGTTCAGGGTCTTTCGGGCGACCATCGAGGACGGCGGTGTGGTCCGCTGTCTGAACGCGTCGGGCTGTGCCGGGTGGTCACGCAAGGACATCGATACGAAAGAGGTGCTGGCAAAGAAGTGGGGTGCGAAGGGACTGGCCTGGGCGAAGGTCGAGTGCGAGGGGTTAGCCGGCGGGATCAGCAAGTTCCTGTCTGAGGGCGAGGTCGCGACGATCCTGGAGAGGGCCTCCGCCACCGATGGCGACATCATCCTCTTCGTTGCGGACAGGCAGAGCACCGTCGCCCGCGTCCTCGGGAAACTCAGGATGGTCCTCAGGGACGAACTCTCGCTCGTGTCCTCGGACGACTTCGCGTTCACGTGGGTAACGGAGTTCCCGCTCTTCGCAAAGAACGAGGAAACCGGCGCCTGGGAGGCGGAGCACCACATGTTCTCGATGCCCAGGGAGCAGGACCTCGAGTTCCTCGAGACGGACCCGGGCAGAGTGCTCGGGCGTGTCTACGATCTCGTGTGCAACGGTTTTGAGCTGGCGTCGGGCTCCATCCGAATCCACAGGCGTGACATCCAGGAGCGGGTGATGAAGGTGGTCGGGATATCGGCGGAGGACGCCGACAGGCGTTTCGGCTTCCTTCTGAAGGCGTTCGAGTACGGAGCGCCGCCGCACGGCGGACTCGCCCCGGGCCTGGACAGGATCGTCATGATCCTGACCGGCGAGGCCGGCATCCGCGACACCATCGCCTTCCCCAAGACGTACCGCGGACTGTCGCTGATGGACGGTTCGCCGTCGGACGTTGAGCAGGAAGTGCTCGACGAGCTCGGGATAGCTCTGGCGGAGAAGCGTGGGCCCGCCGTGGGAGAGAGCGGTGAGTAGTCGTGACGACCGCGTGCTACGACCATCCAGGGTTGGTGACGTTCTGTTCGTTGCGGCCGTCTCAGGCGCTCTCGGTTTCTGCTCGGGAGTTGGAGAGAGCGTCGTCAGAGCGCTCCAGCAATCCTTCTACTTCAACACCACGCGTTCCTACGGTTCCTTCCTCGCCGTGCCGGCGTTCTGGTACACCATCGCAGGAGCGGCGCTCGGAGCGCTCGTCGCGCTTGGCGTCCTCGTCTTCATCAGGCGGCGACGGGTCGCTCCGACGGCGATGGCAGTCTGCGCGGTTGTTCTCCTCATCTCCTACTGGGGCTCCATCTTCCGGAGCAGGTTCTTCGGCTCGCTCGGAAACTCGCTGGGTCACCTCGCGATGTTCGCGACGGCGCTTGTCCTGTTCATCGTCACCAGACGGCTTATCGGGAAAGCGATCGCGCTGGAGCCCTGGGAGCGGAGGAGAGCCCTCCGGTGGGGAGTGATGGTCGTGCTTGTCTTCGTGCTCGTGGCGGGCGTTGGTGGATGGGCGGCTCTCTCTGTGCCGGTGGGTCCCGGAGACAACCTGCCCGTCACGGCATCGCGGACCGACGGTGCTCTCAATGTGCTCCTTATCACGATCGACACACTCCGGGCTGACCGCCTTGGCTGCTACGGATATCCGCTCGAGCGTGATCCGCGGAGCGACGGGTTGGGCACGTCTCCCGTCCTGGACGGTCTCGCGAGAGAGGGAACACGCTTCCAGAGCGCGATTGTCCCGATGATCGCGACCGATCCCAGCCTCGCCTCGATCATGACGTCGCTCTATCCAGCGGAGCACGGGGTTCTGCGGAATGCTGTCCAGCTCGACCGAGGGCACGTAACTCTCGCTGAGATCTTTCACTCCGCGGGCTATCGCACAGGGGCGGCCGTCAGCGTCTGGCACCTGAACGGCTTCGTGTCCGGACTCAGCCGGGGGTTCGGCGACTACTTCGACAGGGGCTTCCACGATCGGTTCGGCCGGCACTCCGCGTGGCGGCGTCTGCCGGGAGACGCGAGAGATAGCATGTTCGCGCTCACGCGGGACGCCCACGCGACCTGTGAGCGGGCCGGCCAGTGGCTGGGCGACGGCGACGAGCGACCCTTCTTCCTGTGGGTCCATCTGTTCGACCCGCACAGATCCTACGTGTGCCACGAGAGCGACGCCGCGCCGTTTGACAGGGACGATGTCGAGCGCCTGGCCGGGCTCGAGGGGGAGGAGCTGGTTGAGCTCGCGGCGAGGGGCAGCAGGTTCTACGATTCCGAGATCCGACACGCTGACGCTGCGATCGGCGGTCTCCTGGAGGCCGCCCGTCAGGCCGGGAAGCTCAGTGAGACCATTGTCGTCGTCGTGTCGGACCACGGCGAGCACATGGACGAGGCCAGGCTCCAAAGGGCGCAGTGGTTCGGTCACTCCGACGTCTTCGAGGAGGCGTGTCGCGTCCCTCTTATGATCTGGCGACCCGGCCTGGTGGAGGTCGGCGTCGTATCTGAGCAGGTCAGCACGATGGACATCGGCCCGACACTCCTTGAACTGGCCGGTGTGGTCGGCCCTGCGGATCGCGGGTGGATAGGCCGGAGCATGGTGGATCTTATTAGTGGAGGCCCATGGGCTGAGGTACCGCTCGTCATCGATGCGAACCCGCATTCCGGCACGGACGTGGAGGGCCGGGCGCTGCGAGCCGGAGGATGGAAGTTCGTCACACGTCCCGGGTCGAGCGCGGAGCTGTACGATCTGGAGAGCGACCCTGACGAATTGCTGAGTCTAGCTCACAGCGATAACTGCACGGCCGCGGCAATGTCGGGTGAGCTGGCCCGGATTGTGCACGGTTGGAGCGGTGAGGAGCCACCTGAGCCGGACGCGGAGACGCGCGAGAAGCTCCGGGCGTTGGGGTACGTTCACTAGGTCACGACCGGTCAAAGAGCTCGCGCCGGCCCCTTCGGAGGAGCCCTAAACCCGCACCAGTCAAGCAAATGGGGCTTGACAGGGCCGAGCAGCCTCTGATAGCATCGAGGTGGAACTAAGGGGTCCAGCTGGGTTTCGCCCCCGAAGAGGGGCGACGCTGATATTGGTAGGTATGGAAGGAGGTGCCAACTGATGGCACGCACGACCATGAGGCACATCGCTCTCGCAGCGTTACTCCTCGTCCTGGGCGCCGCCGTGACAGGGTGCGGTCCCAAACCTCCGTGCGAGGGGGCCGACGTGACGGCGGTCCAGTCGGTGCAGGATGAGTGCACCGCTGCCAACGACGAACTGGACGAGGCGCGTGACACGAGAGCCGATCTGGAGGCCGACGTTACCTCTGCAAGATCGGAGATCGCTGCGCTCGAGGGTCAGCCGAACGCCCTTGCTGCGCGTCTTCATGAACTCAAGAAGGGCAGCGGACGCTAGTCGGCCGCGCTACGACGAAGAAAGGAGAGAGACCAAGAATGCTGCACAAACTGGTTGTCACACTGGTCCTCCTCGTCGCCGTCGCGCTCGTGACCGGCTGCGCGCCGCAGATCACGAGGACGGCCGATCCGAGCGGGGGAGATTTCTACACCGAAGAGGAGTACCAGAAGCTCACGATGGACCAGCAGAAGACGTACTGTGCGGACCTGCTCGCCGCATACGGTGATGCAGAGGGCTGCGTCAACACCGCGCAGGCCGGCCTGGCGAGAGAGTCAGAGGCCATCGGCGACCTCGAAGGGGTGCTCGCCGGTCTCACGCCGCAGCTGAAGAGTCTCCGGAGCGAGGTCGAGGGTCTCC
>DAOWCM010000009.1 GCA_030639555.1 Candidatus Eiseniibacteriota bacterium
AACGCGCGAATAGAGCGCGGTCAGAACAAGCCAGATGAGCGCGAGCGCGACGGCTCTCGGGCCTATCACCGCAGCCAGCCCCACCGAGGCGAGACCGCCCACGCACGCCGCGGTCGTGGCCGCCGCTCGCGACAGACGTCCGGACGGGATCGGTCTGCCTGGACGGTTGATCCGATCGGACACGAGGTCCAGCCGGTCGTTCAGAGCGTTTGCGGCGCCCGCCGCGGCGAACGCAGACACGGCGCCCGCGAATGCCGGCCACCAGAACGTCGGTGAGCGCGAGACGAACGCGCCCACGAGAACGGCGGCAGCGGCCAAGAGCCCGTTGATCGGACGGAGGAGTTCGATGAGCGCGATGGCCCTAGATTCGGAACTCAACACCCACCCAGAACTCCCACCCGTCGTCGTCCTTGCCAAGGATGTTCCCCACGTTTGCGGCCGACTCGAATGCCGCTCCCAGACCGGCCGCGATCCTCTCCAGACTCTGGTATCCGAGTTCGACACCCACCCTGTCGGTGGTCTCGACCACGCCCGACGGGAACGTGGGCTCGGGGTCATCGCCGGGCTCGAACGGGTCGCTGATCCGACCGCGGCCTTTCCTCGCGTGCTCGTAGGTGGTCCCGACGGACCACTTCGCTGCCGGATGGAACACGAACTCGGCCCGGAACCTGTCCGCATCCGGCCCGAGCTCGAACCCTATCGGCAGCCCGTCCTGCGCGAACCGGTGCTCGGTATGCGTGTGAGTGTACGTCCAGTTCCGGACGTTCGTATACTCCGCGGTCAGCTCGGCATCGAAGCCGCGGACCGCACCGTACCACGCTCCGCCGAGCGTCAGGCCGTACTTGTCCGGGCTGTCGGTCCACCTCTCGTACTGGAGATCGTCGATGAGGAACTCCCCGTACGCCGTGAGGCCCGGGCGAACGTGATACACACCGTCCAGCAGCCAGAGCACGTTGTCGTTGGAGCGCTCGTTGTGCTGGGCCAGGTAGTAGGGCATGAGCGGGTTGAGGTAGACCGGATCCGGCAGGACCGAACTGTATACGACCGCCTCGCCCAGCCCGACGCTCCCCCACTTGCCCCGCACGACCATCCGGTGGCCCGCGAGGAACAGGCTCTCCGCATCACCGAGGTCCGTCTCCGTACCCAGCTCCTCGTACTCGAGGAACGCGTGCATCGCCTCGAATGAAAGCGCCCCCACCTCGTATCTTGCAGTGAGCTGGTCGAACGTGAGCGCCGTGCCCGACAGCATAAGGCGCCCCCACCTGGAGCGGCCCCACGCGGTGCCGCGCCGCCCCAGCACGATCGAGTAGCTCGGGCGCTCGAGCTTCACGTAGGCCCTCTCGGACGATGCAGACACCCCGCGCCAGGTCCTCACCCTGCTGGAGAGCTGGACCTGCCGTGCCCCGTCCTGCCTGCCCAGGAGCAGCTGGGTGTCGGCGTAGAACCCGATGAAGCCTTCCACTCCGCCCCAGATCTCGTAGCCTATGGCGGATGCGACATCGAGCTGCGCCTCGTCGTCTGCGTCGACGCCGACGTCCCTGCCGGCCCCGATGCCGACGTCCCTGAGCAGGGTGATCCCGCCCGGTGCGCTGCCGGGCCACAGGTTGAGCTCCACCGCCTCCGCACCGTGGCGCATCTGCGTGAATGCCGTGATGCCCAGACCCAACGAGGCCGAAGCCGTGCCCGTGCTGAAGGCGGGCGAATCAACCTCACGGCGGACGAACTCGGCTACGAGCCTGGAGAGGAACCACACCTCTCTCGCGCTGAGGAAGCCGGACGCGGAAACATCAGAGCTCTGGGCGGCGGACACCGCGGCCGCCACGTCCGATCGCGACACCGGTCGTGTGGAGAGGTCGATGTCGATGACGCCTCTGGCCTGGAGTCTCTCGAGCAGCGGGTATGACCAGTGGTTCAGCGGCACATCAGCGGGCGGCCTTGCTATGCGTTGCGCCGCGACTGACGGCCTCCCGGCGGCGCGTTCTGTCGCCCTTGACTCGGACGCTGCCGACTCCGCGGCCGCTCCGGGAGCCTGAAGGAGGAGACAGCACGCGAGAAGAACCGGAAGGGCGAGGCGACCGAAAGACATGAGAGGACATGCTCCTTCCCTGCCGGCGCTAGGATCGAGCGTGGAGCTTGTCGGCCCGCCTGTAGGAGTCGACCGCATCGACGCTCCTTCCCAGGCGGTCCATCACGATCCCAAGCTGATAGTGGATCTTCGGATCATCGGGGGAGGCAGCGGTGGCCTTGCGGAGGAACCGCTCAGCGTCGTCCAGACGGTCGAGCGACGAGAGCACGAAACCCATCTGATAGCAGGCATCGCCCGTCTCTCCCTCAAGGGCGATAACCCGCTGGAACTCCACGAGGGCCTTGGCGAATCTGCCCTTCCCCGAGTAGACCAGGCCGAGTCTGTAGTGGGCCGCGGGGTTGTCCGCGGCGTACTTCACAGCCAGCTCAAGCTCGACCGCGGCCTCGTCGCCTTCGTCACATCCGAGAAGGGCGGTGCCCAGATTGAAGTGGGCCTCCGCGCTCTTCGGGTCGATCGCGCTCGCGGACCTGAACTCCTCGATGGCCTCGGGCAGCATCCCCTTCTCGCCGTAGATGGCGCCGAGATTCAGGTGGCGCTCCGCGTTGTCCGGGTCGATCTCGATGGCCCGCTTGAACTCCAGGATGGCTGCATCCGTCTTGCCGAGCCGGTCGAGTGTGTAGCCCAGGTTGGTGTGAGCCTTCGAGCATCCGTAGTCGACCTCGATGGCTCTCTCGTAGCTCTTGGCCGCCTCCTCGAACTCCTGCTTGCGAGCAAAGGTCACGCCGAGGCGGTAGTGGGGTTCAGGATCGTCAGGAGAGAGTTCGATGGCCGCGCAGTGCTGCCCGACCGCATCCTCGAACCGCCCCATGAGATCGTACGTGCGGCCCAGGTTGTAGCGGGCGGCCGCGCTTCCGGGGGCGGTTCTCGCGGCGCGCTCGAACTCGGTGGCCGCCGATTCCAGAAGCCCCAACCGGCGGTAGCACGTGCCGCAATCGATCATCGCTTTGGCATCGCGCGGTCGCTTGGCCAGGAGCTGCTGGAGCACCACGACGGCATCAGCGGAGCGACCGGACTTCATATAGACGGACGCGAGCTCCGACAGCGCGTCGACGTCGTCCGGCGCCGCCCTGAGTCTCTTCCTGAAGTCCAGCAGTTCCCTGTAAGTCTGGCTCCGCTTCACCTGCACCCTCCGCCGCGGTCTCTCAGGCCTTGCCGCGCTTCGCGAGCACGTCCTTGATCGTATCCTTGAGCTCCGTGAGGTCTGCGGACTTCACCACGTACGCGTCGGCCATCCACGACGCGAAATCCTGCTTGTATGTCGAATACGCCGAGTTGAGGATGACGGGAAGATCCCTCCTCGTCTCCATGATGCTGCGCAGGCAGTCGATGCCGTCCATCCCCTCGAGCCTGATATCGAGCACGACCAGGTCCGGCTCGGACCGCTCAAGCACCTCGAGCGCTTCTTCGGCGCTCTCGGCCGTAACTACTTCGTAGCCGTCACGCGTGAGTTCGGTTTCGTAGAGCCTCCTGATGTTCTTCTCGTCATCGACGACCAGCAGTTTCGTCATTTCGGAACCTCCGGTGAATCGCCATAGAGCGCCCGATGCTCGACCTCAGGTGCGCTTCTCACTATAGGGAGTGAGATGCGCACGGTCGTCCCCTCACCGGGAGCGCTGTCCACGCTGATGTTGCCGCCGTGGTTCTCCACGATCCTCAGGGTCACGGGCATCCCGAGTCCCGACCCCGCTTTCCTCGTCGTGAAGAAGGGCACAAACAGCTTGTCCATGATCTCCTTGGAAATGCCGGGGCCGTCGTCGCGGACCGTAACGATTATCATCTGTCCGGACTGCTCCGTCGAGATCTCGATCCTCCCGCCGTCCGGCATCGACTGGATCGCGTTGCTGATGACGTTGAGGAACGCCTGCTTGAGCTGATTGGTGTCCCCCATCGTCACCGGCAACCCGTCCGCGAGGTTGCCGATCAGCCGCACCCGCGACGAGAGCATCCCGTGTGAGAGCAGCTTCCAGACATCCTTGAGTATCCGGTTGACCTCAACAGGAGCGAGCACCGGCTGGAGATGCCTCTCGAGCGTCAGCTGCTCGCGGAGGATCTGCTCGAGTCTCGTGACCTCCTCGAGAATGATGCTGGTGAACTCCCTGCGCGGGTCGTCGGCATCCAGGCCCTCGTGCAGCTGCCTCGCAAACCCGCCCACTGCGATCAGCGGGTTCCGGATCTCGTGCGCGACGTTGGCCGCCATGTGACCGATGCCGGTCATCTGTTCCACCTCGCGAAGTTGGCTCTGGAGCTTGAGGCGGTCGGTGACATCCTTGATGTACTGGATAGCCTGGACGGTCTTACCGTTCTCGTCCTTGACCGGAAACGTGTAGACGTCGACACCCGTGCGATGGTACCCGGACCGGTGTTCGATCTTGGAAACGAGAACGGGGTTGCCGGTCGCGAAGGTCTCGTGAGCGGGACAGCTCTCGCAGGCCCTATCACCCCTGCAGTAGATCTCGTAGCACGGCTTCCCCACCAGCTCGTGAGGTGTGCTGCCCAGGAAGGCGGCCTCGGCCTTGTTGATGGCCATGACGGTGAAGTCCCTGTCCACGATTATGAGCCCGTCGGTGATGCCGTCGAATATGGCCTGAAGCTGGTGTTTGCTCTTGGTGATCTCGCGGCGCTTCTGCGCGTCCAGTAGCCGTTGGGCCCTGCCGGACAGCCAGCCGATCGCGATGCCCACCAGAAGCGCCGTTGCGGCCCCGGCGAGGGGCATCGCCAGCACCCACGGAACACCACGAGCAGCGGTAACCCCGATGGCAAGCATGCTCGAACACCCTGAGTTGTCAGCCCCAAAGGCTGGGTCGCCGGGCAAGGCGGAGAAAGCCCACAGAACGGCCTCAATCGCCGTCATGTTATTGCCAGCGTAGGCGTGTGTCAAGGTCAATTGGCGCAGTTCAGGGCAGTTGCGGCCCCGGAGAACCGGCTTGACAACCACCGCTGCGGCGTGATATCCCATCTGACATTCCAAACAGAGGGAGACCGAAGCGCCAGCGCTCGGCGAGAGCGCGTCGTTCTTCACAGCCGGTCCGCCACAGGGCCAGGAGGTCGCCGTGAGTCTGGATGCAACCCTGCCGTTTACGAGTATCACCTTGATGCAGCTTCTGACCGCCGTGGTCGCGCTGATCGTCGGGATCATCGTTGCCCGGATCGTCCTGGGGTTCTTCAGGCGCTCCATGCGCAAGACAAAGCTCTCGGACATCCTGGTCGAGTTCCTGTCCCGGTTCCTGAGCGCGCTCCTCTACGTGCTTGTCATCCTCGTGGTGCTGAGCGCGCTCGGGGTGACAATCGGCTCCATACTCGTGAGCCTCGCCGCCATGGCAGGCCTCATTATGGGCTTCGGTATGTCCGACACGGTCAACAACATCGCGTCCGGAACGTGGATCGCCGCCCTCAGGCCGATCGATATCGACGAGGTCGTCACCATCAACGGGAAGACCGGCAAAGTGAAAGCCGTCGGCATCATGGCAACGGAACTCCTGACGCCCGACAACGTGTTCATAACCATCCCGAACTCGCAGGTGTGGGGCGCCGCGATCGAGAACGCCACGCGCATGCCCACGAGGCGCGCCGACGTCGCCGTCGGCATCAGCTACGGAAGCAGCGTGGACAAGGCGGTCCAGGTCGCGATGGCCATCATGAAGGCACACCCGCTCGTCCTGGACGACCCCGAGCCGGCGGTCGTCATAACAGAGCTGGCCGACTCGTCGGTCAACCTGGCACTCAGGCCGTGGACGAACACGGAGAACTACTGGGCGGTCAAGGGCGATGTCTCGAAGGCCGTGCTCGTGGAGCTGCCGGAAGCGGGCATCGAGATCCCGTTCCCGCAGCTCGACGTGCATCTCAGCAAGGAATAGAGCGCACTGATGCTCCGCAGGATGGCAGATGCGCCGCACCGCCGCAGGGACGCGGGCGGTGCGTCTGCCCTTCTGGGATCTGGCAGAACACACAAGGAGCAGGCACATGAGACCCTGGCTTGTCATGATAATGGCATCAGCAGCGCTTCTGACGGCCTCCCCCGCCCACGCCGACGAGGCCGCTCCGGCGGACGGGGCGGATGAGGCGGCTGTTCCGGACGGATGGCAGGTGTCTTCCGACATCAACCTGACACTGACGCAGAATGCCTACACCGACAACTGGGACGGCGATGAGACCGGCGCCCTCTCGTGGGTGTTCAACTCGAACACGCTCGCCGAGAGCCAGCTGACGGACGTTGTCAACAACAAGAACACACTCAAGCTCTCCTTCGGCCAGACGCACAAGCAGGATGAGGACTCGAAGAAGTGGGACAGGCCTTCCACGAACACGGATCTCATCGACTTCGGGAGCGTCTTCCGGTTCGCCTACGGGTGGGCCGTCGATCCGTTCGCATCGGGGCGCGTCGAGTCACGGTTCCTCGACACGAGCGACCGGGAGTTGACCCGCACGCTGAACCCGACCACATTCACGGAGAGCGTCGGCATCGCGCGCGTCCTCATCAAGCAGGAGAAGCGCGACTGGACGATGCGGCTCGGCGGGGCGGTACGTCAGCACCTCAACCGGAACGCGCTGCCCGAGGGCGAAGCGAAGCGGGAGGACATCTTCACCAACGACGCGGGCGTGGAGTTCATCAGTGCGTTCAGGACTCCCCTCGCCGACGGCGCCATAACGCTGACGAGCGACCTGACGGTCTACCAGGCGCTCTACTACTCTGAGTCGGACGTGCTTGATGATGGAGGGGCGCCGGGCGCTGACGACTGGAAGTCGACGGACATTGACTGGGAGAACACGTTCTCCGCGGGGATCACCAAGCACATCGTCGTCAATCTCTACGTTCAGGTGCTGTACGACAAGGAAATCGACCCGGATGTGAGGCTCAAAGAGACGCTCTCGTTAGGGTTCACGTTCAAACTGCTCTAAAGAGCCGTGCGTGCACTTTAGAAGAGCCGGCTAGGCCCGGTGCTTGCACCTACTCTCCTAGTGCCGGTGGGTCGTTGCGAACTTGACACAGTGGCTCAGGACCCGTATATTCTCGAGTCATCTTATGAGCAACCATGCGCAGACAGAAGCTACACTGGCCTATACGCTGTCGGGCCATTTCGGTCGCCTTCCGCGAACCGTGCGTTTCTATGTATGGCTCTCCGCAGTTGTCGTAACGCTCGTCGTGGCCTCCGGGTTGGCGACTAGCCACGTCGCGGTATCAAGCAACGTGGAACTGAACTCCCGCGCCCCGATGTTCACGCAGCTCTCGCCCTGGGGGCGCGTGCTCGGCGGGACGAGCAGCGATTACCTCAAGTCCAGTTTCGATGTCATAGGAGTGGTGACTCCGGTCCCGGAGGACATCCCGAGCTACGACTACATCGCGGAGCCGGGGCAGGACCTCGAGTCGATCGCGATGGAGCACGGCATCGACATGGACCTGCTGGCCAGCGCGAACAGCGCGAGCTATGCGCGCGTGCCCAAGCGCAAGTGCGAGGTCCGACTGCCGCTCCTCTATTCCCGTGACCGAAGCTGGGACCGCTCGCTGGAGTTTCTGTACCCCATCTCCAAGAGCGCCTCGATGGGCGGTAACGGCAAGGCCAAGAACGGCGCACCGACCATTACCCGCCACGCGGTCGCTCCCGGCGAGTGCCTGTGGAACATCGCCAGGAAGTACGACGTCCGCATGGAGACGATCGTCGCGATGAACGACCTGCCGAGCGCTCGCTTCCTGCGCCCCGGCCAGATCCTCGAGGTCCCGGATACTGACGGGACCTACGTGAGTCTCAAGAAGGGCGACACCGTCAGCGGGATCTGCAAGAAGTATGAGGTCGAACTGACCGACCTGGTCAACGCCAACCCCGGCGTCGACGTCGCCGGCCTGCACATTGGTGACAAGCTCTTCATCCCGGGCTCCGGCGCCCTCTCCCATCTGTTCCGATTCGGGTGGCCGGTGCACGGGAGGATCTCGAGCCGCTACGGCATCCGCCTGCACCCGGTGTACCGTCGCCGCATGATGCACACCGGTCTCGACATCGCCGCTCCGCACGGCACATCGATTCGCGCAGCGCTTCAGGGGCGAGTGACCTTCGTCGGCTGGAAGGGCGGCTACGGAAAGACCGTTGTCATCGAGCACCCGAACGGTTACGAGACGCTCTACGGGCATTGCTCGACGATCCTCGTCAACCGCGGCCAGATCGTGAAGAAGGGCGAGCGCGTAGCCAAGGTGGGATCGACGGGCGTGTCTACGGGCCCGCACGTCCACTTCGAGGTGAAGAAGGCCGGTAAGAGAACCAATCCGGAGCGCGTGCTCTACTAGGCGTATCCCGGCTGCGACTATCAACGACAACGCCCCGCCTTGAACGGCGGGGCGTTTCTTGTGACCAGACGGACTACGGCCCCAGCTCCCCTGGAGCCCCAGCTCCCCTAGAGTCCCAACTCCCTGCTTATGCCCTGCATCGACGCGAGCGCCACTCCGATGAACTCCTCGAGCGACAGGCCCAACTCGGAGCACGCGGCCATCTGCTCCCTGCTCGCGCCCGCGGCGAAACGTTTCTCCTTGAATCTGCGCATAATGAAGTCCACATCGAGCCCGGCCAGCTTCTTGTCGGGATGCATGAGCGCCGCCGCAACGATGAGTCCCGTCACCGGGTCGCTGGCGTAAAGCGCCTTGTCCATGGTGCTGTCCCGCGTCACGTGCTCGTTGTGGGCTTTGACGGCATGGATTATCTCCTCGGAGATGCCCAGCTCACCCAGCTTCTCGGCCGAAACCAGACCGTGCCGGTCGGGGTCCTCGACGGTCTCTTCGTAGTCCAGGTCGTGAAGAAGCCCCGCCAGCGACCAGGACTCCGCGTCCTCACCGAGCTTCCCCGCAAGACCGACCATCACGGCCTCGGTGGCAAGCATGTGCTTCACTAGATTTCTGTTCCCGCAGTTCTCATTGATGACGGCGATCGCCTCTTCCCTGGTCATCCGACCTCCTATCCCACGTCCATGAACGCACCGCGTCCTCTGAATCGTCTCTTCGTCGCGTCGAGCAAGAGCCTGCCTTCCGGCGTGCTCATGTCCGCATCGCCCGCAACGTAAGCGAAGGCGTCGTCCCTCGCCTGCACGAGCAGGCGCGAGTCAGACCTCAGGTCCGCGACCGAGAACCTCGGCAGACCATGCTGCCTCACACCGAGGAACTCGCCGGGACCTCGCATCTCCAGATCTTTCTCGGCAATGACGAATCCGTCGTTCGTGTCCGCCAGCACCTGGATGCGCTCGCGCGCCTCGTCGGACGCACCGCGTCCCACCATCAGAATACAGTAGGACTGCTGGTCCCCCCTGCCCACGCGGCCCCTCAGCTGGTGGAGCTGCGCGAGCCCGAACCGCTCCGCGTGTTCGATAACCATCACGGTGGCGTTCGGGACGTCAACGCCCACCTCGACTACCGTCGTGGATACGAGAATGTCCGTGTTCCCCGTCTTGAAGCCCTCCATTACGGCGTCCTTCTCCTCGGGCTTCATGCGCCCGTGGACGAGCCCGACCGTGGCTTCCGTGAACGTCTGCTCCTTGAGCTCTTCATACATCTTTGTCGCGGCCGCCAGCTCCATCTTCTCCGACTCCTCGACGAGCGGGTACACGATGAAGACCTGCCTGCCGGACACGACCTCGCTCTTCAGGAAGTCGTAGACCTTACTTCTAGCGGCCTCGTCCCTTACGGCGGTCACGACCTTCTCTCTGCCGGGTGGCATCTCGTCCAGAACCGACACGTCGAGATCACCGTAGACGGTGAGCGCCAGCGTCCTTGGGATCGGCGTCGCGGTCATGACGAGGATGTGCGGCGCGCTCCCCTTCTCGCGAAGGGCGGCCCGCTGGACCACGCCGAATCTGTGCTGCTCGTCGACGACAGCTAAGGCCAGGTCTGAGAAGCTCGTCCCCTCTTGAATCAGGGCGTGCGTGCCCACGACGATCTGTGCCTCCCCGCTTCCGATGAGCCCGAGCGCCTCACCGCGTTCCCCCGCCTTCATCCCGCCGCGCAGGAGCACGACGCGGTCACCCAGGGGCGCGAGGAGCGCTCTCAGATTCTCGAAGTGCTGCTCCACGAGGATCTCCGTGGGCGCCATGATCGCCGCCTGGTGCCCGGAGGCGACGGCCTGATGCATGGCCGACGCCGCCACGGCGGTCTTGCCCGAGCCGACATCGCCCTGAAGCAACCTGTTCATAGGCTCGCCGCGCCCGAGGTCGCCACCGATCTCACTGATGACGCGTCTCTGCGCGCCGGTGAGCTCGAAGGGCAGTGACCGGGTGAATCTCGCGTGCTCGTCGTCACGCCACGCGATCCGGATCGCGCGGCCGCTCTCCGCCAGCTGCCGCTTCTTGAGGGCGACCAGAACCTGGAACAGGAAGAACTCCTCGTACGCCAGCCGCGACCGGGCCCGCGCCGCGCGCTCGAGCGACGGAGGGAAGTGCACGTCGGCGACCGAATCCACGAGACCCGGGAGACCCCGCTTTCTCAGCACGTTCTCGGGCAGCGGGTCCACGAGCTGGTCGAGGAACCTGTCGAGGGCCGTCTTGACGAGCCTGCGGATACGCCTTCCGGACAGCGTTCCTATCTGCGAGTACTCGGGCACGATACGCCCCGCGTGCACCAGCTCTGCCGCCGCGTCGTCTCCCATCACCTCGAACGCGGGGTTGAGAAACTCGATCCTCCGGGCGAACCTGTCGAACCTCACCTCGCCGCTGACGACGGCCCTACTGCCGGCCGTGAGCACGTTCTTGAGATAGCCCTGGCCGAACCACCGCGCGAAGACCGCGCCGGTGTCGTCCTCCAGAGCCGCGACGAAGATCTCCTTCCGACCGCGCCGCAGGATGTCACACGAGACGACCCGCACGATGACCGTGACCCTGTCGCCCGTCCTGAGCGACCCGACGGTCGAGATGTTGGACCAGTCGGTGTAGGTCCTCGGAACGTAGTAGAGGAGGTCCTCCATGGTCTCGACGCCGCCCTTGGCGAAGAGCTCGGCTGACCTCGGGCCCACGCCCTTGAGATTGCGTACCTCTGAGTGGAGAGTCGTCTCGGCAGCTATGGCGGCCTCCGTGTTCGAAATGCGGCTGGTCGGGACCCGTCCGCAAACCCTGCCGGATTCTAGACCAGCGCGGGTGGCTGGTCAAGCCGACGGCCCGGAGCCCCTCCCGGGGACTTCCGGGGAGGTTCGAACGCTCCGAAAGGGCTTGCGCCCGGTTGCCCCGCGTGCTAAATTCAGGTTCTATCTTGGAAATCACGGAGGCGAAACATGTCCAGGAAATGTGATATCTGCGGAAAACACCCGCAGGTGGGCAACAACGTCAGTCACGCCCACAACGTGACGAAGCGCAGGTGGCTGCCCAATCTCCAGCGGGTCAAGGTCGTCGTAAACGGCACTCCGAAGAAGATCCTGGTCTGCACGCGGTGCATCCGCTCCGGAGCGATCGACCAGTACAAGAAGAAGGCCGCCTGACGGGTTCAGAGAAGTGATCAGATAGCGAGGGGCCCTCGGATGAGGGCCCCTCGGTTCTTTTGCGCCTCCCCCGCTCCGATCCCGCCCGCCGCACACACCCTTGCGACAGACACCCACCGCTAAGCGGACTTGACCATCGTCACCGTCGTTCCCGATTCTTCAGACATCTCGAATTCGACCGAGTCCATCACTTCACGCATGATGTAGATGCCCCGCCCTGAGGATGCCATGCACCTCTCAGGATCGGTGGGGTCATGCACGCAGGAGAGGTCGAACCCCTTCCCCTGATCGCGGACGGTGATCCTGAACTCACCGGGCTCCCACTCGTAGCGGACCGTCACTTCCTTGCCGCCAGTCGCCGCGTTCCCGTGCAGCACAGCGTTAGTCACGGCCTCGATGGCCGCCATGGCGACCATAGTCGCCGTGCCGTTGTCGATGCCCGCCAGACGACTGTACTTGAGTGTCGATTCGTCGATGCTGTCAAGCACTTCGAGTTCGCTCGGGAGAACGACCTCTTCCGTGCCGGAAGGGGCGTCAGGCATTCCACTCCTCGGAGTCGGTCACCCTACTTGAAGCTCTCTACGGCCTCTTTCTCCGACGGGTGCGTATCGAAGATGGTGAGGAGCTTGGTGATCATGAACAGGCTCTGGATACGGTCGGAAACGTGGCAGAGCGCGAGCGTCCCCTCGCTTCTCTGAACGCTGGTGTAGACGGCCATCAGCGCCCCAAGGCCCGTGCTGTTGATCCACGGAACACCGTGTAGGTTGATGACGAACTTCTTCACGCCGTCCTCGATGAGCGACTTGATCTCGTCTCTCAGGTTCTCGCTCTCCGGTCCACCCATGAGCTTCCCCGAGACGTGCACGACCGCAACGTCACCTTCCATCCGAGTCTTAACTTTCAAGATCCACCTCCACGGTCTGATTGCGGTCGGGCTCCTCCTGGGAGGACTCCCCGACCCCGGCAAAAAAGGAATCCGGCTCAACACCGGAAGCCCATTTGGCACGCGCGTACTATAGCACAGCTTCTGCGACGGTCAAAGACCAAATGAGTCGCGCCCAATGAGCTGTCGGTCGCCTGCCCCCGCGTGCGCGCAATTGGTCGCCTGCGCCCCCTTTCGGCCCGGAATATGCTTCTTATCGACCCGGCTGGTACAGTCGAGGCGAGAGCCCGGCCTGTGGCCAAATCCGCTATGACTCACGCGCGGACGGCCATGGTGGAGACTCCATGCGGCGTGTCACGCGCCCGCGCGGGGCCTCTGGGGCGGCGTCTGCCCGGGGTTCTCCAATGGACGTGCTCGCCTCAATCCCCGTCCCCGCGGCCCTGAGGGGTCGCGAAACGGGAAATCTGTATGCGAAATGCGGGATGGCCGCGTCGGCGGACGGGGCTTTGTCGAGCGTCGAGCCGCAAACACGGCCCTCTGGAATGCCAAGGAACCGGACATGAAAGACAGAGCCAGGGACACGAAGCCTGAGCTCCAGGAGATCGAGAAGCTCCGGGCGCGCGTCGAAGAGCTCGAGGCACAGCCGCCGGACTGCAAGACCGATGGCCCGGGTTCGGAGCATGAGCACCAGTTCCACAGAATGCTCATGGAGGCGTCTCCGGCCTTCTTCGTCGCCATCGACGCGAACGGACGCACTCTCAGGATGAACGACGCCATGCTCGAGGCGCTCGGCTACACGAGCGACGAGGTGGAGGGCACCGACTACATGTCGACGTTCGTCCCAGCGGCCGACCGAGCCAGGCTCGCTGAGGTCTTCAAGCAGCTGGTCACGGACAAGCGACCCACGCTCAACGAGAACAGGGTGCTGACCAAGAGCGGTGATGAGCTTCTCGTAGAGTGGCACGGCAGGCCCGTCGTCGGGGACGATGGCGAGTTCGAGTGTTTCCTGGGCGTGGGCATAGATATCACGGAGCACCGCAGGGCCCAGGATGAGCTCCGATCCAAACGGGACGAGGCGCAGGAGTACCTCGACCTGGCAGGCGTCGTGTTCCTCGGTCTGGACCGTGACGGGTGCGTGACGCTGGTCAACCGGAAGGGCTGCGAGGTCCTCGGGGGCTCCGCGGACGACATCACCGGGCAGAACTGGTTTGATACGTTCATCCCGGAGAAGAACCGTCAGCAGGTCCGGGAGGTGTTCGACGCGTTGATCTCCAGCGACGACGTCGCGGAGCTGCCCGACTACGAGCACGAGCTCCTCACGCTCGGTGGCGAAAGGAAAGTGATCGAATGGCACAACGCCGTCGAGCGCGATGCCGAAGGCCACGTGATCGGCACCATGAGTTCGGGCATCGACGTCACCGAACGCAAGCGTGCGGAGGACGTGCAGAGGCTGGCCTACAGGATCGGGAGCTCGATCCACACGGCCGGGAGCATGGATGAGCTGTTCGGGAGGATCCGCGAAGCGCTCGGCGAAGTGATGAACACCGAGAACTTCTTCATCGCACTGTACAACCGCGAGAAGGACTCGCTGTCCCTCTCCTACTTCGTGGACGAGCACGATCAGGAGGACTTCGATTCATTCCCGGCCGGGAAGACCCTCACGGGCTACCTGATCAAGCACGACACGTCGCTTCTGGTGACCCGGGAAGAGCTCGACAAGTGGAGTGAGGAGGGTAGAATCGACATCGTCGGCACGCCGTCGCTCATCTGGCTGGGCGTGCCGCTCCGCGTCAGCGGTGAGGTCGTCGGCGCGCTGGTGGTTCAGAGCTACGAGGACAGGAACGAGTTCGACGAGGCCGACAAGGAAATGCTGGAGTTCGTTTCAGAGCAGATCGGCTTCGCGATTGAGCACACGCGTGCCGAGAACGAACTCAAGGCCAGCGAGGCCAAGAACAGGGCCATCCTGGACGCCGTTCCCGACATGATGTTCCGCATAGACAGAAAAGGCGTCTTTCTGAGCTACGATGCCCCGGGCGACGCTCCTCTCGCGATGCCCCCGGAGGCCTTCCTGGGCAAGCACGTCAGCGAGGCCTTCCCCACCCCGTTCGCCGGGCAGGTGGCAGCGTCAGTCGCGGACGTGTTCCGCACGGGCGAGATGCAGCTCCTGGAGTATTCCCTCCCGATTCCGGCCCCTGGCGGAGACCTCAGGGATTTCGAGGCCAGAATTGTCCTGAGCGGCGACGATGCGGTCCTGGGCGTCGTCCGCGACATCACCGAGCGAAGGCGAGCGGACGGGTACCTGAAAACGATCAATGAGGCCGCCCTGCGGATGGAGCAGCAGATGAAGCCCGACGAGATCTTCGCGGCCGCTGCCGCGGAACTGGCCGAGGTGGGTCTGACAGGGACGCTCTTTCTCTTGAACGAAACCGGGGACGAACTGACTCTCAGGTACACGTCCAGGCATCCGGAGCGGCTTCGGGCCGCCGAAAAACTCCTGGGCGGGCACCTGTCCGACATGGCGTGCAAGGTAGACCAGGTGGATGCGTTCAGAGCTGCCGTCTGCGACCGAAAGGCGGTGTTCGTGGATGACATGGTCGAGTTCCTCCACCAGAAACTCCCGCTTCCCAAGAAGAAGTTCGCGGCTCCGCTCCAGAGGGCGCTCGATACCAGGGTTCTCATTCTCGCTCCCCTGATCGCGGACGACAGCGTGTTCGGCGTGCTCGCGCTAGCGTCCGACAAGCTGACCGAGAGAGACACGCCGGCCGTAACGGCGTTCGCCAACCAGCTCTCCGCGGCCTGGCGCAAGGCCACGCTGATGAAGGAACTCGAGCTGAGCCTCGAGGAGCTGCGTGAGACGCAGGACCAGCTGCTGCAGTCACAGAAAATGGAGGCGGTCGGCAGGCTGGCTGGAGGCGTCGCGCACGACTTCAACAACCTCCTCACCGCCATCAGCGGATACGCCGAGCTGCTTTCTTGCGACACCTCTCTCAGCGAGAGCGTCCACGGCGACATCGACCAGATCCGCAAGGCGGCGGGACAGGCGGCGACGCTCACCGGCCAGCTACTGGCATTCAGCCGCAGGCAGCCGCTCCAGCCGGTCGTCATCGACCTGAACAAGATCGTCGTCAACACGGACGCGATGCTGAACAGACTCATTGGTGAGGACATCGAGCTCATCACCACGCTGGACGAGGCCTCGTGCCAGGCAAAGGCGGACCTGGGACAGCTTGAGCAGGTCATGATCAACCTCGCTGTCAATGCAAGGGACGCCATGCCGGAGGGCGGCAAGCTGACGATCGCAACGCGTAACGTGGTGCTGGACAGCAAGGCCTGCGCGACGATCCACGATGCACGCCCGGGCAGATTCGTGTGCCTCTCCATAGAGGACACGGGGTCGGGTATCGAGAGGGACATCATCGACCAGATCTTCGAGCCCTTCTTCAGCACCAAGGGCCCCGCGAAGGGCACGGGGCTGGGGCTGGCGGTTGTCTACGGGATCATCAGACAGCACGGCGGGTGGATAAACGTCTTCAGCGAACCGAACCAGGGCACTGCATTCAAGGTCTACCTACCCTCCGTCCAGGACTCCCGGAGCGCGAGCAAGGAGCCGACGACCACGGACGAGTCGAAGGCGGTGCGAGGCGCCGGTCAGCGCATCCTCCTGGTCGAGGACGAGGAGGCCGTCCGTGAGCTGGCTTCCAGGGCGCTGAAGGAGAACGGATACATCGTCTTCGAGGCGGGAGCCTACGAGGAAGCGCTCGAGCTCTTCGAGCGTGAGGGCGGGAACTTCGATCTTGTGTTCAGCGACGTCGTGCTGCCGGACAAGAGCGGGATCCGGCTGATCGACGACCTGCTCTCCCGAAGACCGGACCTCCAGATTCTCGTGTCCAGCGGCTACACGGACCAGAAGTCCCAGTGGCCGGTCATCCAGGAGAAGGGACTCCGCTTCCTGCAGAAGCCCTATTCGCTGGTTGACCTGCTCGGGACCATAGATGAGCTCGTGTAGGAGATCTCGGGGCGGTGCTCGGGCGCACGCGCGAGCGTCACCCGGGATGAAGCACACCCCAGGCACGGCGGTGCTCGGGCTACACGGACGAAGAAGCGGACGACGGCTCAAGCCCATGAGGGCTTAGGCCACCGTCCGCTTCTGTCCTGTTGCGACCGCGGCGCTCCTACTTGAGAAGCACCATCATCTTCCTGTCGCTGAACTCCCCGGCTGTCATCGAGCAGAAGTAGATGCCGCTGCCGACGCTCTGGCCGCGGTCATTAGTGCCGTCCCAGACGACGGACCTCTGCCCCGCTTCCTCGACACCGTCCCTGAGCGTCGCCACGTGCCTGCCGGCGACGCTGTAGACGCGGACGATCACGTGCGCCGCCTCGGGAAGCGAGTAGGCTATGGTCGTCATCGGGTTGAACGGGTTCGGGACGTTCTGCTTGAGCGCGAACCGCGTCGGAATCGACGAGCCGGAATCACTCACGCCCGTGCTCGTGCTGGTGATGGAGATGTCGTCGATGTACCACCCCTCCTGTGTCACGTACCCGTCGGAAGCGAACCTGAACCTGAACGTCACGCTCTGCCCCTCGTAGGGCGTCAGGTCGAACGCCTCCTCCCTCCACGTGTGCGTGCCCGACCAGCACGGAGTGCCGGTGGGAAGGGGATTGTCCGGGTTGTTGTTCTTGACGTGGCTGTATCCGCCGACCGGAGCCAGGTTGCTCCACGTCTCACCGTTGTCCGTCGAGATCTCGACGAGCGCGCAGTCCCACGCGGACGTCGCGCTCTCCTCCTCCGCATCCAGCCAGCTCCAGAACGTCATCTCACCCTCGGCGCCCACGCACATGTTCGGCGTCTCGAGCGCGCCGTCGGCGCTGTCGGTGTAGTTCCCGGCACCCGAGCCTCCGAACTTCCAGCTCGTGTCGGCCGAATGCGAACGGTAGGTCTCCACGTGCCACTGGTCCGCGAACCCGCTCGTCACGTTGTAGTGCGTCCAGTCGGTCCCGCTGCCCTCGAAGTCCTCTTCAAGTGTCATCGCACCTACCAGAAGCGCGATGTCGTCGTAGGCCGAGTAGCCGGAGGGCGTCGAGACGGCGAAGTCGAGCATGAACTCGTGGAAAGCGGGGGCGCCAGGCGAGACCGTGAACTCGAACTCGGGCTGGGGCGTCCCCGTCCCGCCGGATGGTATCAGAGTGGGGCCGGCGATGTTCTGTGTGATGGTGATGTATGGGTCACTGGTCGTCATCACAACCGAGGCGTCCCTCGCGTCGTCTCCCCCCGTGTTCTGGAAGGTAACCGACAGGGTGACGGTCTCCCCGGCCTCGATGCACCCGTTGCCGTTCCCTCCCGTGGGGGAATCGTCTACGTCGTAGCCGTAGATGCTGAGCACAGGCGCGGACACCGGGATGAAACAGACGCTCACCCACGTGCTGTCGCCGTCTGTCGCCTCCACCTGAAGCTGGACGACGTACCCATCGGGGCAGCTGGGAGCGATGTAGATGTCGTAGTCCTCGTAGCACTGGGCCGTGGCGCCCACCGCGATGTCGCCGTACTCCTCGTAGCTGTCCGACACCAGAACGTCCGGTTCACCCTCCGAGATCAAAGCGGTTATACCGGTCCCGGGCTGGTTGCCGATATTCTCGAGCGTCATCACAAGCTCGATGTACTCGCCCGCGTCCGCCACGCCGTCGCCGTCGCCGATGCTGTCACCGGAGGTGTCATCGTCGATGATGTGGCTCTCGTACACGACGTACGGGCTGTCCGTAATCGACACGATCGTCGAACCCTCGTGCGGGTAGTGGTCGTGCTTCGTGACCGTCACCTCCATCGTGCCAGGTGTCGTTGGGGCGGGACTCAGGGTGATGGTGGCCTGGCCGGAGGCGTTGGTGTAGGCGGCCTCGTAGACGCCGTCGTCGTCCTTCGCGACACAGACGAGGGCGTTGTCGATCGGGCTGCTGCTGCTCGTCACGGTGATATCGAACGAGGTAGAGCCGACCGGGACCGTGCCCGAGTAGTTCGCGCTGATCGTGCTCGGAACGTCGGTCCAGATGTCGAGCGACGGGTCACCCAGGATGTTGTACATCTCGTAGTAGCGGCGAGTCGAGCCGCCGCCGCTGTAGTGGTCGTAGAGCCAGTAGAGCGCCCTGTGGCTGATGCCGCACGCCCACGTGTAGCCCTCCTCGAAACAGGCCTTGAACGCGCCTTTCTCGAGGACGTCGTCCTCGTTCCAGTAGGAGGTGACCGACGAGCCCCAGAACACCACCGCGCCCTTGTCCGTCGCGTTCGTCCACGTCTCGCCGAAGCACGACGAACTGAACTGGCCCGTCAGGCACGAGTAGCTGTGCACGAGCGGCAGCATGTCCGCGTTGGTCAGCGCGTTTACGTTGGACGCCGTGAAGTACGGACCGTCGGCCCAGTACGTGACGGCGCCGTGTCCCGAGTAGATACCCAGGGAGCGGCCGTCGTTGAAGGCAGCGGTGACCTGCGCGGTGGTGGCGTTGTACGTGTGACAGAACAGCCTCTGCGAGTAGTAGCCTGCGTCGTCCAGATACTCCCTGATCACGTAGTTGTGCGTGCCCTCGCTGACCGTGTAGTTGTCCTCGGAAGCCATGAACACGGCCTTCTTGATCCAGGCGGTGCCGCTGGTGAGATTGAAGCGCTCGTAGTCGACGGTCTTGTCGACCAGATTGGTCACCTGCGAGCCCGCCACGCACGAGAAGCGTCCGACCCACATGTCGGGCAGCCAGTCGCTCGACCCGTCCATCGTCACGTAGTAGAGGTCGGTCGACGGACTGTTCGACTGAGTGCCCACCCAGTGGCTGATCTGCGGCGTGTCGCCGACCAGGAGCACGAACGTCGGCGGAACGTCCCAGGTGTCGTAGGCGTCCTGGATGTAGGCCTTGATGTTCTCCTTGGTGTTGCCGCCGGGGATGTCCGACGTGCTGACGACGGTCGTGTGGTACCCCTTCTGCTCCTTCCAGGCCGCCAGCGGCGCTATCTCGTCGGTGAAGCTGTCGTAGCACACGATGAGATAGCCTATGGGCAGAGGGATGTCGTACCGGGAGACGAAAGCAGCGTGATTGATAAACATGTCCGCCGCAACCTGCGCGAAGCGACCGTTGGAGTACCGATCCAGAACGCGCCGCGTCTCGGCCATATCGGCGCCCGGGAAGTCAACGGTGACCTCGATCGTGGTCGCGTACTCCAGCTCGCCGCGGGCCGGGTTGTAGCGCACGGGGTTCACTTCCAGCTGGACGAACCGGTGACCGCGCATCGTCTGAACTTCGCTGAGGCTCGCAGGCTGATACTCCCCGAAGCTGTCACGCCCGTAGTAGTTCGCCGAGAACTCGAAGGAAGCCGACTCCAGCGCGCCCGGCATCTTCACAACGGGAGCCTGCACTGGGATCAGGTCGTGCCGGATACCCAGGTCGGTCAGCGCCGCCCTGCGATAGTCGGAGTAGGTGACGGTGAGAACCGGATCGGTCCCGTACGGGATCTCGATCAGCTCGCGGACGACGGGCAGGAGCGCCTCCCCCACGACCGCCGTCGGTCCCGAGCCGTCGAGTGTAAGCCGCGCGAAGGTGCCGCCGCTCGTGGTGACCTCTTCGGCGAAGACGCCAGGCACGTCGATACTCAGGACTAGCCGGTTCATGTCCGATTCAACGACGGACACCGAGGCGGCCTCCTGGGACAGCCCATCGAACGAGATCCAGCTCTCCGCCGCAATGGCAACCTGTGCCATCGTCAGTACAACAACAACCGCGGCCAGCAAACGCACGACTCTCATGGTCCCTGTCCTTCCTGACTTGTGTGCGACCAGGATGTGACTCACCCGCATTCGTGTATAAGAGCATTTTTTCGCCAATATGTCGATGAACCGCCGGCACCATCGATCTGGCCTGCGGCGTACCGCGGGGGCACGTCTGCCCCGCCTCACGCACGCTCATCCAGAAGTCGCCTGGCCACCGCGAGCGATGCCAGGAGCTTCTCTCTCGGCGGGCCGTCGTCCCCCACTTCCCACGGGAAGACCTCGCTGTCGGCTCGCTCACGGCCAATGATGGCATCCGCGTCGACGCCGCTCCGTCGGAGGGCGGCCTTCCAGGGAACTCCTTCGACGGCCGCGAGCCTGATGGCCTCCGACAGCTCACGTCCGCCGCG
>DAOWCM010000258.1 GCA_030639555.1 Candidatus Eiseniibacteriota bacterium
AGCCGGGCATCGACGTCAGCGAGGGTGACTACGTCCTCGAGGTCAACGGCGTTCCGGTAGATACCGACAAGGACCCGTGGGCGGCCTTCCAGGGCCTCGCGGGCATGGAGGTGACACTCTCGGTCAACGAGGAACCTTCGATTACCGACAGTGTCCGTCACGTGGTCGTCGAGCCGGTCGGTTCGGAGAGAGACCTCCGCTACCGCGCGTGGGTAGAGGGTAACCGTGCCTACGTCGAGGAGAAATCCGGCGGCACGGTCGCGTACATCTACGTTCCGGACACCGCCTCAGCCGGACGCAGCGACATCGCGCGCCAGTTCGGAGGGCAGATGCATATGGACGCCCTCATCATCGATGAGCGCTGGAACGGCGGCGGCTGGTCGCCCGAGCGCTTCGTCGAGCTGTTCGACCGCCACCACGGCAGCTACTGGGCCGTCCGTGACGCGGACGAGGGCGCGCCCGACCCCGGGGTCGCCCACTACGGCCCGAAGTGCATGCTGATCAACGAATCAGCCGGGTCCGGCGGCGACTCCTTCCCGTTCTGGTTCAAGGAGAGGGGAGTGGGTCCGCTCATCGGCACGCGGACCTGGGGCGGCCTGGTCGGACTGTCCGGCAACCCGCCTCTGACGGACGGCGGCTACATGACCGTGCCGCGCTTCGCTTTCTACAACAAGGACGGGACGTGGGGCATCGAGGGCCACGGTGTCGACCCGGACATCGAGGTTGTCGACGACCCGGCGCTGATGGTGGACGGGGGAGACCCCCAGCTCGACAAGGCCATCGAGGTCATGCTCGACGAGATCGAGAAGAACCCCTTCGTGCCGGTGCCGAAGCCCAAGTATCCGGACAGAAGTGGGATGGGGATACGACCCGAGGACAAGTAGGTTTTGCCTCAACGCGCTTGGGCGCACAACAGTTCTTGGGCGAAGAGAGGGGTGGGCCAAGTGCCCGCCCCTTCTCTTTGAGCCCACGCCAGTTCCCCTCAGAGCGCGCGCCCGCCTCAGCCGGCCGGCTCCCAGGAGCCCCCAAACAGCCCCGGACACGCTCTAGAGCCCCCAGAAACGAGCTTGACGCGCTGCCGAGCGTGCTGATATGCTCACTTACCGACCGGTAAGTAAGGAATCAAGAGATGCCCAGGAGGAACGCCAGCAGGAACGCCGGGGCGGTCGCAGCGGGCCGCCGCACGCACGGGGGGAGTGCCATGGGAACCAGGCAGGACATCGCGAGGGCGGCACTTGAGCTCTTCCTTCTCAAGGGCTACGAGAACACCTCGCTCAACGACATCGCCGACGAAGTCGGTCTGACGAAGCCCGCGATCTACCACCACTACGAGAGCAAGGACGCTCTCTTCCACGAGGTCCTGACCCTGTTCTTCGATGGAATGAAGGAGTGGAGCGCCGCCAGGCTGCGCCCGTGCAGGACGCTTGAGGACCTGATGAGAGCCATGCTGACGTCGATCGGGCGCTTCAGGGACGTGGCGAACATCCTGCTCGAGAAGGACACGGCCGGGACACCGTACAGCTTCACCGAGCTGTTCCTCACGGCGAGCAGGAGAGACCCGGACATTCGGAGGAGAATCGAGGAGGGCTTCGTCGACTCCCGGCGGCTCCTCTCCGAGCGCATCCGTGCCGCACAGGAGAGCGGCGAGATCCGGGGCGACATCGATTGTGAGGTCGCGGCTCTCGAGCTGCATGCCGTCATCGAGGGTGTCTCACTGCTGAGCCACATGGATCACTCGATCGATATCGACACCGCGGGGGCAAGGCTCTTCGAGAACACCTGGCGAATGCTCTCGCCGTAGGTCCGTTCCCCTTCGCGGGGTCGCGCCTGCCGACCGGCAGGGGAGGAGGTTCACATGAACGCCCGCGCGCAGTCTGTTCTTGGACTCGTCCTCGCTGCGGTCGTCTTCGTTCTGGCCGCGGAGGTCATTCCATCACTCCCGCTCGTGAGCAGTGCGGTCGAGGCGACCGAGTGGCTTGCCAGAAGCGACATCACACAGCTGGTCTTCCTCGTGGGTTCACTGGTGGCGATGCTCGCGCTCGGGCGCTGGAAGTCAGGCGCCTACGGGCTCAAGGGCTGCTCGTGGAGGGACGTCGGGAGGGCGGTGGGGGTCAGTGCGGCGATCTCGCTGGGGGTCGTCGTTGCGACCATGATCGTAATGTCCGTTCTCGGGCCACGAGGCGCGGGCATGGGGATGCCGGGGGTCGATTCGTTCGTCAAGGTCGTCGTGTCGGTGTGGCTTCTCGCCAGCACCGCCGAGGAGATGCTGTTCAGGGGATTGCTCCTCGGCGCTCTCTCACCGCTGTCGCGCCGCGCGTGGACCGTCGGGCGGTGCCGGATAAGCCGCCCGGTCGTGATCGCGGCGGTGCTGTTCGGGCTCGTGCACCTCGGCCTGATGCGGGTGATGGCGGCGCCGATGGTTGTTCTGATCGTTGTGATGGCCACAGTGGCGGGACTGGTCGCGGGGTACTACCGGGAGAAGACCGGGAGCCTCGTGCCGGCAGTTGCCGCACACATGACCTTCAATGTTGTCTCCGGGGGGATCGTCATGATCCTCTCGCGTGTGATGACGGCGCAGCAGCCGGGATGACCTATGCCGCACCGAGGAGATTGGCTGGGGATGCATCAAGGCCATGTATCGGTGATACGGCGTTTCTCAGCGTACGATGGGAACGTGGCTGAGATTCCGCGCACACGGTGAAAGAAAGAGGGGCCCGGACTTCGATCCGGGCCCCGCTCTGTCGGTGGTGCGGCCTGACGCTTCTCGACGGCTCGCTCTTCGCCGAAACTACCTCACAAGCACGACCTTCCCGGTCGCCGACCCGCCGCCCGTCTTGACCCGCACGAAGTAAACGCCGGACGGGACTTCGTTGCCGTCGGCGTCGGTCCCGTCCCACACCCTCTCATTCAGGCCCGCGTTACAGGGCTGTGCCGGAAGGGTTCTGAGCAGACGCCCCGCCACGTCGTAGACAGACACGGTCGCCGCGCCCTCTGCCGGCAGCAGGAATGCGATGGTCGTCTCATTGCGGAATGGGTTCGGTCGCGCCGGGTTCAACTTGAGCTCAGTCACGGGCTCCTCGATGTCGGGTGGAACGAGGTCGTATGCCAGCATCTCGACGTCGTCGATGTTCCACCCGCAGTAGTGATCCGTGAGGTCCGTCTCGCCCATCGTCCAGCGGAGGTAGACCGTCTCCTGGCCGTCCGCGACGCCGGAGACATCGAACTCGACCAAGATCCACTCGTGGTCCGTCACCTCGTACTCGTTCACCCACACCGTCGTCCAGTACTCGCCGTCCGTGCTGATGCTGACCTGGGCCTCGTCGAAACGCGGTACCTCCACGCCCAGCCATCGCCAGAAGCTCAACCGCGTCAGCACGAACTCGGAGCAGTCGATGGGACCGGTCGTGAGGTGCTCCTCGGACATCCCGTTCGGGTAGTCACCGTTCAGGTTGTATCCGCAGACGTAGTCGCCCGTGTGCCCGCTCGTCGGATCCGGCGCTCCGTTCTGTCCACCGCCGCCGGTGGGCTGGCCGAACCCCCACAGCCCCTCGCAGGTCCAGCCGGGGTCTTCGTCGAACATCCACTGGTAGCGGGGGACCCGGTCGCCGACCGCCAGCGTGACCTCCCGGAACACCTCGCCCAGGTACTCGGACCCGGTCTCGAAGACGACCCGCGCCCTGTGCACGCCCGGCTCCAGTTCGGCCGCGTCTCCGTTCACCACGACCGTGACCTCTGTCGGGACGTCTGTCTCGAGCGTGCCCTCCGTGTTCCCAACGAGAGTCAGCCAACTGACCGGAGGATCGACGGTGATCTCAT
>DAOWCM010000276.1 GCA_030639555.1 Candidatus Eiseniibacteriota bacterium
GTCCAGCGCCCCTATCATCACGGCAAACTGGGAAGCGGACGACGACAACACGTGGACCGTTCCCATCGGCGGCGGCGTGGGCAAGGTCTTCCGCGTAGGGGATCTGCCCCTGAACGGCTCGGTTCAGGGCTACTACAACGTACAGAGCCCCGAGGGCGTGGGAGACACGATGCTACGGGTGCAGCTGCAGTTCATGTTCCCCAAGTAGCCTGGGGAGAACGCCGCAGCGGGCCTGCGGCGGACCCGGCCGTGCTGGCGGCGATTCGAGTTGTCTGTCCGCCCGAGCGGCGCATAACGATGAGAGGGCGGGAGTCGGTCCACACAGGACAGGCTCCCGCCCTTTCCAGTTCCGCGGCGCTGCTTGCTACTTGTCGCCTTCCAGTTCGGCCCAATCGACACGCACGACACCGTCGGTCGCGGGTATCGACACGGTCCCGCCGATGTCCCTCACGATCTTCCGAATCCGCTCGTCAGCATGTGAGTAGAACCGCTTCCATCCGGAGCAGAGGTAGTTGAGGCCGGGCTCGTCGTCCGGCGTCCGGATGAACCTGTTCTTGGGGCACTCGCCGAAGCAGGCGAACTGGTAGCTGCACTCGCGGCAGTAGCGCGGCAGCATGCGTTCCTTGTCCGTCCCGAATCGTTCCTGCTCGGGGGAGAGGGCCATTTCTACGATCGGTCGCTCGTGGATGTTCCCGCGCAGGTATTCGGGGTAGACGTAGTGATCGCACGCGTAGACGTTCCCGTCCTGCTCCATGGCCAGTCCCTTGCCGCACATCGGCCCGTGCGTGCAGAGCGGGTTCACGCGACCCATCCAGGTCTCCACGGCGGCTTCGAAGTAGTGGACGTAGATCCTGCCGAGGTCGTGGTCGTACCACTCGTCGAACACCGCACAGAGGAACTCGCCGAAGTCGTCCGGATCGACGCACCAGTCCTCCACCACGGAATCGGGCGTCCCCGGACGCGCTTCGGGGGAGCCCAGGAGCGGCATCGAGTCCGGGTCCCAGTGCTGCGGGGCGACGGTCCGGAACACCTTCGGCTCTACGATGGGTATGAACTGCATGCGGGGGGATTCAATCTCGTCGCGCAGGAAGCGGTAGACCTCCAGCGGGTGCCGGCCCGTGTCGCGGTTGACGCAGCTCAGCGTCGCGAAGTTGACACGGTGCTTGCGAAGCAGACGAGCTCCGCGCATCACCGTGTCGAAGGATCCTTTGCCCGCCTTGTCCTTGCGGTAGAGATCGTGCAGGTCGCGGGGCCCGTCTATGCTGAGGCCAACCAGGAACCCATTGTCGCGCAGGAACTCGCACCACTCGTCGTCGAGGAGTGTTCCGTTGGTCTGCAGGTCGTTCTCGATGCGCGTGTGGGGAGGGCAGTACTTCTTCTCGAACTCGACGACCCTCCGGAAGAAATCGAGGCCCAGGAGCGTGGGTTCCCCGCCTTGCCACGAGAAGATGATCTCCTTCCAGTTCTGTCCATCGATGTACTGCCTGATGTAGTCCTCGAGCATCTCGTCTGAGATGCGCGCACCCGGACGGACGTCGAGAAGACCCTCCTTGCTGAGGTAGTAGCAGTAGCTGCAGTCCAGGTTGCACGTGGGGCCGATGGGCTTGGCCATGGCGTGGAACCTGACGACGGGTTTGCCGTGCCAGAGATTCTGTCCTGGGTTCGGGGGCATACCAGCGAGCCTCCAGTGCGCGGTCATCACAATGTCCTCCAGACCTTATCACAGGCGTCCGGGAGGGTCGAGCCTGCTCGCGTGGAGTGTCGGCGCCCGGGCGGGCGGGACGGTGGGCAGCAGCGCCCGCGCATTGACATGCCGTCACGATTGGCCCATAATCCGCCGGAAATCACTCACAGCCATCAAGTGACCCTTACGGAGCGCGCTCATGCACACCGCGGTTCGCCTTGAGGACGAGCGCGGAGTCGAGCTTGAGGTAGAGGCCGACTGGGCGGAGATCCAGGCCGACTACGGCGACGTGGTGTCCTCGTACGGCGCGCTCGCGGTGCCGGGCTTCAGGCCGGGCCGCGCCCCGGGGAAGCAGGTCGAGAGGCACTTCCGAAAGGAGATCCGGACGGACGTCGTCTCCCGGTGCGTTGAGCGTCTCAGCCGTCAGGCCATCGAAGCGGAGAAGCTGAACCCCGTGGGACCCGTCTCGGTCAGTGACGTCGAACTGGAACTGGGCCGGCCCTTCCGGTTTCTGGCGCGGTTCGTATCGGCGCCCGAGTTCGACATACCGGACCTCACGGCGATCGTGCTTCCCGACGGAACCGATGCCGAGCGCCGCGACGCGGCATCGGCCTGGCTGCTTGAGAACACGGATGTCAACGTGCCCGATGCGGTGGTGGAGTGGGAGCTCTCGTTCCAGGACGACTCGAGCGTCACGCCCGGCAGCGCCGAGTGGAACGCGGCTCGCGACAGGGCGAAACTCCTGATGGTGCTCAGGGCCATAGCGCGGCGCGACGGGATCGATGTCGACGACCGGGACGTGGACGAACGCATAGAGACGATGGCCGGGAACCTCGGGACCACGGCCAGGCAGCTTCGGAACGAATTGCTGCAGAAGGGTGGACTGAGGCGGGTCAGGACCTTCATGCTGGCGGAAAGGACGCTGGACTACCTGCTCGAGACATCTGGGGGATTGTAGACGGAGAGGTTCTCACAAGAGAGGGAGGGATGCTATGAAGAGCAAGCTCATGTTCGCGGCCGTTATGGGATTGATGGCCATGGCTTTGGTTCTGTCGGGCTGCAGCTCGGGTGGCTCCGGAGCACCGATGGCGGAGACGACCGCCGCACCGGTTGAGAAAGCCGCGCTGGCCAAGACCGTCGCACCCGCGGAGAAGGCGCCCGTGGAGTATGAGATCGTGGAGCACTGGCAGACGATGACCATCAGCGGCGTCGTTGAGTCTGTTGACCTCGAGACGCGCAAGGTAGGCATACGCGGTGCTGAGGGCGGTCTCCTGCTCATCAAGGCGGGAGAAGAGGTCGAGCGTCTGGATGAGATGGAAGTAGGGGACCAGGTCGTCGCCGAGTACCACATCTCGGTCGTCGCGGAATTCCGCGCGCCGACGCCCGAGGAAGAGGCAAATCCGCTCGTGTTCCTCGAGACGGCGGCCAGGGCGCCGCGAGAGATGGACCCGGCCGGCGGTGCGCTCGCGATGATCCGCGCGGTCGTGACCATCGAGGGCATCGATCGCCCTACGCAGACCGTCACGGTGATGGGCCCGCAGGGCAACTACCTCATCGTGGACGTTCTCGACCCTACGCGGTTCGACAGGATCAGTATCGGCGACCCGGTCATCGTGACGTACACGGAAGCGCTGGGTGTCGCGCTCGAGAAGGCGGAGAAGTAGCTTCCCGGCGTGATCGCGCTCGGAATGCAAGAACCCCCGGGGCGGTTGTCCCGGGGGTTCGTTTGCTACTGCGGTCTATGGGGATTCGTCTGTCAGAACTCCGGCGGCGTCACTCGGCAGTGGCGTCTCCGCCTTTCCTCCTCAGCCGCATCACTCTGTTCGTCAGTCCCCTTGAGAGAACGTAGGGGACAGCCGCGAGCAGTATGCCGACCGTGACGGCTCACCCCGGGCGGACGCTGCCGTAGGCCAGGAACTGCAGGATGGCGTCGATCACGAC
>DAOWCM010000336.1 GCA_030639555.1 Candidatus Eiseniibacteriota bacterium
AGAACGCGAACATCCCGCACAACCCCGAAGCGACCAACATGACTCTCGCGGAGTCGATCAAGAAGCAGTACGCACTCCTCGAGATCTTCAGTCAGGAGGTCGCCGACGCTCACGCGAGAGGTGACATTCACCTTCATGACCTCGGCTTCATCGACCGGCCGTACTGCTCTGGCCAGTCGCTCGAGTATGTGAAGAAGTTCGGGCTGTCTCTTCCGAACGCGCTCTCTATCGCGAAGCCGGCCAAGCACCCCGAGATTCTGCTCGCCCACATGGTGAAGTTCTCCGCGGCGCTCCAGGGCCACTTCGCCGGTGCGATCGGATGGGACGCCGTCAACGTCTTCTTCGCACCGTACCTCGAGGGGCTCTCCGATCGCGACGTGCACCAGCTGGCCGAGATGCTCATCTTCGAGTACTCGCAGCAGAGCGTGGCGCGCGGCGGGCAGGCCATCTTCAGCGACATCAACATCTACTGGGAGACGCCGAAGCACTTCAGGGGCGTCATGGCCGTTGGCCCGGGCGGGAAGCAGACCGGGCGCACCTACGACGACTACCGAACGGATGCGCAGCGCTTCGCGACCGCGCTGTTTGACATCTACAAGGAGGGAGACGGCACAGGAAGGCCGTTCTTCTTCCCGAAGCCGCTCGTCCACATTACCGACGAGTTCTTCAGGACGCCCGGCCACGAGGAGTTCCTGCTCCACATAAGCGACGTTGCGGCTGACAAGGGCAACACGTATTTCGTGTTCGATCGCGGCGAGACCGCGAAGATCTCCGAGTGCTGCCGCCTGTCCTTCAAGCTCGAGCAGTCGGACCTCGACGACGCGAAGGAGCCGTGGAAGATGCGCTACTCCGCGCTTCAGAACGTCACGCTCAACCTGCCGCGGGCCGCGTACTACGCCGGGGGAGACGACGACAGGCTGTTCGAGAGGCTCGATGATCTTATGGCGCTCGTCGTCCACGCGCATGAGCAGAAGAGGGAGCTGATCGAGAAACTGCTGGCAATGGGTGAAAGCGGTCCGCTGGCGCTGCTGACGATGTCGCCGGACGGTCAGCAGTATCTGCGGATGCACCGCGTGACGTACCTCATCGGTCTGCTCGGCCTCAATGAACTCGTGCAGAGCCACACGGGGTGTGAGCTTCACGAGTCGGACGAAGCATTCAGGCTCGGGCTCAAGGTCATCGCGCATCTCAAGCTCGTGTGCGACAGGGCGTCGAAGGACGTGGGGATGCGGTTCGTTCTCGAGCAGACGCCCGCCGAGTCCGCTGCGTACCGGCTGGCCAGGCTCGATCTCGAGCACTTCCCCGAGGATGCTGAGAAAGTCGTCAAGGGCAACCCGGACCTCGGAGAGGTGTACTACACGAACTCGACCTTCCTCAATGTCGCGCACAAGCTGAGCCCGATCGAGCGCGTCAAGAAGGAGGGCATGTTCCACGATATGATCGAGGCGGGGGCGCTGTCGCACGTGTGGATAGCCGACACGAGGCCTTCGGCTCAGGCGGTCGCCAGCTTCGTCAAGAAGACCTTCGAGCACACGAGAAACGCGCAGATCGCGTTCTCGCCCGAGTTCACGACCTGCAACGTCTGCATGAAGGTCACCAGGGGGCTCGTCGACACCTGCCCCTACTGCAGTGCCAACGAGATCGAGGGCATCAAGAGCGTTACCACCGAATCCGAGTAGCCCTCGAAGGTCCCCGGGTTGAACAGGGGCAAGAGGGGCGAACTGAAGGATCGATTCAGGAGCGGCATCGAATGAATCTCGTTTTTTTCGTGAAGGAAGAGTGTGAGGCGTGCAAGAACGCGAAGCAGAAGGTCTCCTTCTTCCTCGACAAGTGGGGCGCGACCGATTCGGTCGTGACCGAGGCCATCAACCTGGACACCGAGGACGGGCTCGTTGAGGCGGCGATGAACGGCGTTGCCGACGTGCCCACGATAGTCCTCCATCATGAGGGTAGCGAAGTGGCCAGGTGGATCAAGAAGGCGCCCCCGTCTGAGGAGCTAAGGACCAAGCTCGGCCTCTAGCGGCCATGCCGTCGCCTCCTTCGGCCCCCGTGCCGGAGGCGTGAGCCCACCCGAAAAACCGGTGCGCGGCCTTCCGGGCGCGTGCTATAATCCCCGCTCAAGGTCAGACGAAGGTCAGACGACTGGTTGCGCGGCAACGTCCCGCGCAGACCATTCATCCGGAGGGAGGTTGACGGAATGGGACTTCGGAAGATAGCAGCGCGCTCACTCGTCGCGGCGATCGGCATCTGGCTGGTTGCGTCCGGTTGCGGAGGCGGGGGCTCGGGTGGCAGGGACATCACCATCAACGAGCCGGTGCGGCTCACGCGCACGTTCGAGAACGGCCAGACGCTCAAGTACAAACTGGAGTCGGCAGGCGAGACGGCGGTCGCGATGCAGGGCTACGATCGCGTCGTCAACACCCAGACGGAGTTCACGACGACGTGCGCGTTCTCGAATGCCGATACGGACGAGATCAACCTGGCCATGCGCTTCGACCGCGCCGCTTCCAGCATCTCGCTCGGGGACCAGTTCATCGCCCAGGAGAGCGCGGCGGCACTCAGCGGCAAGACGCTCAACATCTTGCTCGCGCCGGACGGCCAGGTGCTGTCTTTCTCCGGCATGGCAGGCGAGGATTACCTCGAGGAGGGCGTCGGCCAGCTGGCTCTGATGATCCACGGAATGTTCCCGAAGCTCCCGGAGGTGCCCATTACCATCGGCTACACGTGGGAGGACGAGCTCGATATCCCGGACATCACGAGCTCGATCAGCAGGGATTTCGTCGGCGAGACCACCTACACGGTAGTAGGTTTCAAGGAGAAGTACGGCATATCCTGCGTCGAGGTCGCCACGGTCTCGGCGTTCGAGTTCGAGGGCAGGGTCGAGCAGCAGGGCGAGGCCTGGTTGATGTCTGGCTCGGGCGAGTCCACGGGGACTGCTCTCTTCTCG
>DAOWCM010000392.1 GCA_030639555.1 Candidatus Eiseniibacteriota bacterium
GGTACATAGACACGATCGCGTACCCTCAGGACGAGAAGTACGTCTTCGAGAGCGCGCGTTTCTTCGTAAAGACGGAGGGCTTCCTACCGGCGCCGGAGTCGGCGTACAGTATCTGCTGCGCCATCGACGAGGCAAGGAAGTGCAAGGAGACCGGTGAAGAGAAGGTCATCGCCTTCAACGTCAGCGGCCACGGCTTCATGGATATGGAGGGGTACAAGGAGGTTCTGGGGCTCGACTAGAAGGATCCCAGTGGGCTCCTGTTGCGCGGAAGCGGTCGTGAGCGAGAACGGGGCGTCCTTCGGACGCCGCGCGTTTCACATGGATGTCGCTCCGCCGCGCTAGTGCTCCCGCACGATGTCCTTGATCTTCATGAGCCTGGTCGCCGTTGCGCGCTCCATCTCGGACAGACGGTCCGAGATGAACCTGATGGTCTCCTCGAGGCTTGGCACAAGGATGTGCTCGAGCGCGTTGACACGCCGCCGGGTCTTCTCCAACTCGGCGGCCAGAAGCTGGATCGACTTCTCGACCTCGGCCAGGGACATCAGCCTGGGAAGCACGGCGGCGTACATCTCGAGCGCGCGGTCGAGGTCCATGGTGGTCTCACCGTAGCCGTAACCGAACTCCGCGTCCGGAGGTATCTCGACGTGGAACTTCGGGACCTTCAGGTTCATCACCTGCTCGCGTTCAGCTTTGAGCTCGACGACCCTCCGCGAGAAAGCCAGAGCCGACGCCATGGCGCTTCCGTCCATCTCGAACCTGGCGGACACGAATGCGCGGTGGGCGAGGACGAGTTCGCTCTCGACCTCCACTCTGAGGTCGCGGGCGCTGTGCACCATCCCCAGGAAGCGCCGCATCAGCTCCTCCTGTTTGTCCTTGAGCAGCTTGTGGCCGCGCTTCGCGAGCGTCAGGCGGCGCCTGAGCCTCAGAAGCTGCATTCTGTTGGGATTCGCTCGAAGTCTCATGTCTCTCTTCCGGCGGCGGGCCAGACAGCGCCCGACCACACCGTCAGTCTACTTCCTCTCGGCCTCTTCCTTCTTCGCGAGCGCTTCCTTCGCCTCGGAGCCCGTGCGCTTGAGGTACTTCTCAATCTGCGCAGGCTTGACGCGCTTGAGCTCGGACAGCGGCAGGATCTCGAGAAGCTCCCACCCCAGCGTCAGCGTTTCCTCGATCGTGCGGTTCTCGTCGCCTCCCTGCTTGACATACCTCTCCTCGAAGACGTCGGCGAACTTGAAGAACGCCTTGTCCTCCGGCGAGAGCGCCGCCTCGCCGAGGATGACCGCCAGTTCCTGGGCCTCCTTGCCGTGCGCGTAGGCGGCGAAGAGCTGGTTCGCGAGGTTCGCGTGGTCCTCCCGAGTCCGCCCTTCACCGATGCCCTTGTCCCTGAGACGCGAGAGCGACGGCAGCACGTTGATCGGGGGATAGATGCCCTTCCGGTGCAGCGCGCGGTCGAGGATGATCTGACCCTCGGTGATGTAGCCCGTGAGGTCCGGAATGGGATGGGTCTTGTCGTCTTCGGGCATTGAGACGACAGGGATCTGCGTAATCGAACCGCCCTTGCCCTTGATCCGCCCCGCGCGCTCGTAGAGAGTCGAGAGGTCTGTGTAGAGGTACCCGGGGTATCCTCGCCGCCCGGGGACCTCCTTGCGCGCCGCCGATATTTCACGGAGCGCCTCACAGTAGTTCGTGAGGTCCGTGAGGATGACCAGCACGTGCATTTCAAGTTCGTACGCCAGGTACTCGGCCGCCGTCAGTGCCATGCGCGGCGTCGCGATGCGCTCGATCGCGGGGTCGCTCGCCAGGTTGACGTACAGAACCGCGCGGTCGATGGCGCCGGTTCTGCGGAAATCGGCGATGAAGTACTCGGCCTCCTCGAACGTAATGCCCATCGCTGCGAACACGACAGCGAAGCTGCTCTCGGTCCCGAGCACCGCCGCCTGCCGCGCGATCTGAGCGGCGAGCGCCGCGTGCGGGAGGCCGAAGCCGCTGAAGATCGGGAGCTTCTGGCCGCGCACCAGCGTGTTCAGTCCGTCAATGGAGGAGATACCGGTCTGAATGAACTCGTTCGGGTAGTCACGCGCCGTCGGGTTCAGGGGCGAACCGGCCACATCGCGCTTGATCTCCGGGATGATCGCAGGACCGCCATCCTTCGGACGCCCGAGCCCGTCGAACACACGCCCCAGGATGTCGGGCGAGAGCCCGAGCTCCAGCCCGCGCCCAAGGAAGCGCACTTTCGCACTGTCCACGGAAACGCCCGTCGCGCCCTCGCCCGACATCAGGCGGCGTGTGTTCGACGGGCTCGGGCGTCCGAAGGATGGCGGTCCTGCGATCATCCCGGA
>DAOWCM010000278.1 GCA_030639555.1 Candidatus Eiseniibacteriota bacterium
AGCTGACGCTCAAGGGCGAGTACCGGTCGGACAAGCTGAGCTCTCTCTCGGAGAGCCAGAGCGTCTGGTCCGTTTTCGGGGGAAGCAACGACTGGCGCGAGAACCCGGCGCTCATGGTCGGCGTGCTCGAGGATGCGCGCGAGTTCGATGGCACGATGTCGAGCTACCTCTGGTCGGCCGAGTACGATTCCCGCGACGAGGACAGGACGACTGGCTGGCGAGCGCGCGGCATCGGCGAGTACGGCGGCGGGGCCGTGGGCGGTGACTACGAGTTCACGAAGCACATCTTCGAGGCCCTGAAGCTCATTCCGATCACGTCCACGCAAACACTGGCGATCTCCGGCATGTGGGGCATCCTCGACGGGACGGACATCCCTTCCCACAAGCTCTTCCGCCTCGGTGGCCGCGGCAATCTTCGCGGATACGACCACAAGGAGTTCGGAGGCAAGGACCTCGTCTTCGGTCGCGCCGAGTACAAGGTGCAGGTGACCAAGCCGCTGGAGATGATCTACTTCCTCGAGAGCGGGCAGGTCGGCTACGATACTTCCACACCGGAGTCGGACGATTCCGACGGGTACAAGCACGACGCAGGTGTAGGCTTCCAGATCGAAGCGCCTTGGTGCGGTTGGCTCCGGCTCGACGTCGCCAGTGCGATAGCGGAAGAGACCGACATCAAGGTGTATCTGAGCCTGTTGCTGATTCACTGATATCCCGGACGGCGCTGTCGGGCGGGTGAACAGCTCTGCGGCGCGTGCTTCCGGACGAGCGCAGCAGCAATGCGGCAGGGCGACAGAGAACCGGCGAGCCCTTCGCCCTCTCCGTCGCCTTTGAACTCCCCCGTCCCACCTCTCGGGGGAGCGCGCGGCGAAGTGACGCGGCGAAGCAAGCGGAACCCCGGACACGTGCGGCCCGGGGAATCAGGATGTGTTGACCATAGGTGCGGCGCCCAGGGCCTAGGGGAGGTCCGGGCGGCGCGACAGACAGCGCGGCAGGAAGGAGACTGAAGTATGAAGGGGCTTCTTGTGGCAGCAGCCGTATGCGCGGCGGTGGCCATCGTCGTTCTGGCGGCGCTCCCCGCCGGTGCCGATGCCTTCACCGACACCTGGCTGAGAGGCGCGAGCTCGGTCGCCGTGGACGATGACGCGACCGCTCTCTTCATCAACCCGGCGGGCCTTGGGATGTACGGTGACTCCAACTCCTACACGTCCATATCGATGGCCGGCAAGGACGTGCTCGGTGTCTCGCTGGCCGGGAAGATGGGGCCGTTCGGCCTGGGATACAGCCGGCAGCACATGTGGAAATCCGGCGACGACCCCGAGGCGGGGTTGCGTCGGAGTAACGACGCGGTCGATACCTACTACACCGGTCTGGCGCTCGGTGACGGGCGGTCGTTCAGCGTCGGCTTCGACTACCGCTGGTTCCGCCCACAGTTCGGGGAGAGGAAGAAGACGGGGACCTGGGACCTGGGCGCAATGTACAGACCGGCGAGCTTCCTGTCCGTGGGCGCCGCCGTGCGGAATCTCTCTGAGCCGGATGTGCTGGGCGCGGACGGGTTCGGGCTGAAGACAACGTACGTCGCCGGGGTCGCCGTGCGCCCCGTGGGCGACAAGCTGACGCTCATGGCCGACGCCGGCTTCGAGCGCAGCCAGGACCTTGCGGACGCGGTATACACCGCGGGCGTCAAGGCAGAGGTGGCGGACGGCATCGTCCTGCGCGGCTCGCTTCAGTCCTATTCCGACGGCGATGACCGCGAGCAGGAGTTCAGCGCCGGCCTGTGGTTCGATCTGGGTCGCACCGGATTAGGGGCCGCATACAGGAGCTTTGAATCCGCGGCCGATGACATCCTGAGCTTCGGCTTCACGTCGAGCAACAAGAGGCAGAGGACGCAGTTCCAGGCGAGCGGGAAGGTCGCCGAGATCAAGGTCGCCGGGCCGCTCTCCGACTTCCGGCCGGGCTGGAGTCTCCTGGGCAAGCCCAGGAAGAGCGCGCAGGCCGTCATCCGCGACATCAGGAAGGCAGGCAGGGACGAGTCGGTCGACTGCATCCTCCTGAACATCAAGCCCCTGGGCGGCACGTTCCTCGGCGGACCCTCGGCGCTCGTGCAGGAGATACGTGACGAGATCGTGCGCGTGAGAAGCGAGCACGGCATCACGGTCGTGGCCTTCCTGGAGTACGGCGGCGGCACGCAGGAGTACTTCCTCGCGTCGGCGTGCGACAGGATCATGGTGCACCCCTCAACCGGTGTCTACGGACTGGGCAACTACGTGACGGTCAACCGCTACGCCGGCACGGCCGAGAAGCTCGGCATCGAGTGGGACTACATCTCGGCCGGGAAGTACAAGAGCACGTTCCACTCGCTGGGCGGCCCTCCCCTGACCGACGAGCAGCGGGCGGGGGTCCAGGAACTCGAGGACGTCATCTACGACGAGCTGATCGCGGCCGTGATGGAAGGGCGCGGCCTCTCGAGGTCGGAGGCCGAGAGCGTGTGCGACGGCAGGATCTTCATCCCCGACAGGGCCGTCGACGCGGGGCTGATCGATGACATCGGCACGTACGAGGACGCGAAGGCCGTGGCGCTGGAGCTGGCGGGCGGCGACGTGCCGGAGGAGCGCGAGAACATCAAGACGGTGAATGTCGCGACATGGAGAAACAAGGACTACCACTGGGGCAAGAAGCCCGTGATCGCCGTGGTCGGCGCCTACGGCGGCATCCAAGAGGGAAAGGGCGGCACCGACCCGCTGCGCGGCGGGCAGTCGATAGGCTCCGAGACCCTGGTCAAGGCGCTCAGAGCCGCACGCAAGAACCCGGACGTCGACGCGGTCGTGCTGCGGGTTGACAGCGGCGGAGGCAGCGGCCTCGCCTCGAACATCATCTGGTACGAGACGGTCAAGGTGGCCAAAGAGAAGCCACTCATCGTGTCGATGGGCGACGTCGCCGCGTCGGGGGGTTACTACATAGCCATCGCGGGCGAGAAGATCTTCGTCGAGCCCCTGACGATCACCGGCAGCATCGGTGTCGTCGGCATGATGCCCGTCATCGCCGAACTCTACGACAAGATCGACGCGACGCACGAGACCTTCAAGAGGGGCGAACACGCGGACCAGTTCTCACCGATGCGGAAGCTCACCGACGAGGAGAGAGAGATGGCCGGAGAGGTCATTGCCTGGTTCTACGATGACTTCGTCGAGAAGGCGGCCGAGGCTCGGAGCATGAGCACTGATAGATTGCACGAACTGGCCCAGGGCCGGGTCTACATGGGCAGCCAGGCGCTCGAGAACGGCCTGGTCGACGGGCGTGGCGGGCTGTCGGCGGCGATCGACTACGCCTGCGACAAGGTGGGAATCGCACGCGAGGATGCGAGCGTGGTCTACTACCGGGAGAGCAGGTCCTTCATGGACCACCTCCTGGGCGGGGCGGCGGCGAAGCTGGGTCTGTGGAAGCTGCTCGACTTCGGGGACACAGGGCTGCAAGACCTTCTGAGGATGGAGGCGATCACGGAGCCGCCAATTGACTGACGGTGACACAACCGGCACGGGCGGGCGGCGCG
>DAOWCM010000395.1 GCA_030639555.1 Candidatus Eiseniibacteriota bacterium
CCGGGCTCGCGATCTTCGTGCTCGACATGAGCCTGGATGCCGGCGCCGCGACGGTCTCGCTTCCCTACGAGTACCTCCCCCTCCCCACCGTCGGCGACACAGTCGTGACGCTGTCGAGGGAAGGCGCGGTTCTCGGTGAAGGAACGGTCGAGCGGGTCTTGTCGGCGAAGGCACTCGACCGGACCCCGATAGTGACTCTCAAAGTGCCTTCGGACCACGCGATGGACGTGCGGCACTTTCTGGCGAAGGAGCCGCCCGAATGAACCGCGACGTCATCATATGCAGGTGCGAAGACGTCACGTACGGTGAGATCGTGGACGTGATCGATGAAGGCCTAACGACCACGGAGGAGATCAAGCGGGTCCTCCGCTGCGGGATGGGGCCGTGCCAGGGCCGCACGTGCTCGAGGCTCATCGCGCGGATAATCGCGGAGAAGACGGGGGCGAAGGTCGCCGACGTGCCGTACCCGACCGTCCGCCCGCCATCGAGGCCCGTTGAGATAGGTACGCTTGCGGAGCCCGACGCAGTGAACGTGAGGACTCTGACCGGAACCAGTGATGAAGAGTAGGACCGAGTGCGTCATCATAGGGGGCGGAGTGGTCGGCACCGCCATCGCCTACTACCTGGCGAAGGGTGGGATGACCGACTGCGTCCTCGTCGAGGCCGACTACCTGTCGAGCGGCGCGACGGGCCGATGCGGCGGAGGTATCCGTCAGCAGTGGAGCACGGAGGCCAACACCCGGCTCGCCATCGAGAGCGTCAGGGAGTTCTCCACGCTCGAGGACGAGCTCGGTGCCGACATCGAGTTCCTCCAGGGCGGCTACCTGGTCCTCGCATACACCGACGAGGACGTGGCTCAGTTCGAGAAGAACGTTGGCCTCCAGCAGGGACTCGGCCTCGATGTCGCGATCCTGACTCCCGACGAGATCACGGAGCGCGTCGTACCACAGCTCAACACCGACGGAGTCCGCATGGCGACGTATTGCCCGTCGGACGCCAGCGCCAACCCGTTCCTGACCACCATGGCCTACGCGGACGCGGCGCGCCGCCTGGGGGTCGAGGTCGAGCTTTTCACACCGGTGACGCGGGTGCTCACGGAGCGCGGGAAGGTCACGGGCGTTGAGACGTCGAGAGGGACCATCAGCGCTCCGCTCGTGGTCAACGTCGCCGGCAGCCACTCGGTCCCTATAGCTGCGACCGCGGATGTAGACCTGCCTATCACTCCGTACCGCCGACAGATACTCGTCACTGAGCCGCTGGAGCGGTTCTTCCACCCGATGATCATCTCGTTCAGCCTCGGGATCTACTTCAGACAGGTCAAGCACGGCTCGGTGATCGGTGGATTCGGTGACCCGGACGAGCCCGCCGGCTTCAACCAGACGTCGAGCCTCGAGTTCCTCACCACGATGTCATCGAAGCTGGCGTTCCTCATGCCGCGCCTGAGGTCCGTGAAGATCGTCAGACAGTGGGGCGGCATGTACGATCTCACACCCGACGCGCAGCCCATCCTCGGTGAGACCGACGGAGTAGAGGGCTTCTTCCAGGCGAGCGGGTTCTCGGGACACGGTTTCATGGTCGCGCCAAAGGTAGCCATGCTGGTTGCGCAGGTTGTGGCCGGGCAGAAGCCGGACCTTGACATCTCCCGTCTGAACGTGCGCCGCTTCACCGAGGGACCCGTGACGACGGACAGGTCGGTCGTCTGAGGAGCGCGTCCTCCCCCACGTCCGGAACCCGCGCCCCCGGACCACCGCTGCAACTTACTCCTGGAGGCACTCATGAGCGTCGAACCCGTCATAAGGGTACGGAATCTCGTCAAACGCTACGGAGAGCTGGTCGCCGTGGACGCGGTCAGCTTCGAGGTGGCCAGGGGGGAGATCTTCGGGCTCCTCGGTCCGAACGGCGCGGGCAAGACCACGATCATATCCATCCTCTCCTGCATCACGCCCCCGACGTCCGGGTCGGCCTCGGTCTCAGGAATCGACGTAGTCACGGATTCACTCACGGCCCGCTCGAAGATCGGAGTCGTCCCGCAGGAGATCGCGCTCTACGCGACTCTATCGGCGCGCGACAATCTGATGTTCTGGGGCAGGATGTACGGGCTGCGCAACCGGACTCTGGCACGGCGCGTGGACGAGCTGCTGGACGTCGTGCAGCTCTCCGACCGCGCGAGCAGCAGGATTGACGCGTTCTCCGGAGGGATGAAGAGACGAATCAACATCGCGGCCGGGCTGCTCCACCGACCCGACGTGCTGTTCCTCGACGAGCCGACGGTGGGCATAGACCCCCAGACCCGCAGGAGCATC
>DAOWCM010000427.1 GCA_030639555.1 Candidatus Eiseniibacteriota bacterium
CCCGAACCCGTTCAATCCGATGACGAAGATCGCGTTCACGGTACCTGAGAGCGCGGGGCGTGTGACCCTGACCATTCACAACGTGAACGGCCAGGTCGTGCGGTCGCTCGTCGACGCGGAGTATCCGGCCGGTCCGGCCGTCGCGGTCTGGGACGGTATGGATGATGCGGGGAAGGGACTCGCGACGGGCATCTACTTCGCCAAGCTCAGTGCGGGCGGAGCGGACGCGTTCACGAAGATGACGTTGCTGAAGTAGCGTGACACGAGCGGTCAGTCTGCTCGGCACGCGCAGCTACGAGAAGAGGCCCGGGGCGGTTGCCTCGGGCCTCTGTCTGTACGGATAATCGGGTTCGAGGCGGCGCCACGCAACCCGCAGGCGCGGGCGCGCCACGCGAGTCCGCCCCACACGTTCCCCGCGGCGGGGGCCGCCCCGCACAAACTGAATAAAACCTCAGAATAGGTACTGGTGTCTCATGGGTGCGCGGCATGATGGGGCCGGACGGGCCTGCCGCGTTTCCTGATACCGGCCCGCTGCGCCGGGGACATCCACACCAGACAGGGAGCCACACATGGAGCTGCGCATCGAGAACATCTCGAAGACGTATTCAAACGGGGTGGTGGCGCTGAATGGCGTCTCGCTGACCATCCCCACGGGCATGTTCGGGCTGGTCGGTCCCAACGGCTCGGGCAAGACCACGCTCATGCGGACCATCGCGACGCTGCAGGAGCCCGACGAGGGTAGAGCGCGCCTGGGCGACATCGACATCCTCAAGGACAAGGAATCCGTGCGCCGCGTCCTCGGCTACCTGCCGCAGGAGTTCGGGGTCTACCCGAACCTGAACGCCGAGACCCTGCTGACGCATCTTGCCACGCTCAAGGGCATCACGAACCCGCGCGAGCGGAAGGAAGTCGTCGATGCGATGCTCCAGCGCTCGAACCTCTGGAACGACCGGAAGAAGAAACTGGGCGGGTTCTCCGGCGGCATGCGGCAGCGCTTCGGGATCGCGCAGGCGCTCCTGGGCGACCCCAGGCTCATCATCGTGGACGAGCCGACCGCCGGCCTCGATCCCGAGGAGCGGAATCGATTCCTCAATCTGCTCTCCGAGATAGGCGAGAACATCATCGTCATCCTCTCAACGCACATCGTCGACGACGTGGCCGAGGTTTGCAGCTCGATGGCCATCATTAACAATGGGCGCGTAGTGCGTACGGGCGCGCCGCAGGAAGCCATCGAGGGCATACGCGGAAGGACGTGGAAGAAGATCATCGAGAAGTCCGCGCTGCCCGAGTACGAGCGGGATCACAGGGTCGTCTCCAAGCGGCTGCGCGGCGGTCAGACCATCATCCACGTGCTGGCCGACGAGCGCCCCGATCCGTCGTTCGACGGCGCCGACCCCGACCTCGAGGACGTCTACTTCATCACGCTCTCTCGTGGGAACGGCGGGAACGGGTCAGGATCCGGCAGGGTCTCCGCGGGCCCCAAGTCGCCTATCGAGGCCGGGGGCGGACACACGACCGGCACGGACTCCGGGCGGGGGAGGTGAGCGGGATGTTCTGGGACGTTCTCAAGTTCGAGCTCATCTATAGGTTTCGCCGCCCGGTTGTGTACATCTTCACGGCCATGTTCTTCCTGATGGTCTTTGGCGCCATCGCCTCCGACAGCGTGCAGATGGGCGGAAGCATAGGGAACGCGGCCAGGAACTCGCCGTTCGAGATCGTCCGGCTGCTCTCGATGATGAGCGTGCTGGGCCTCCTGGCGCTCACGGGGTTCGTCGCGACGGCCGTGAACCGCGACTACGAGTACCGGACCAGCGAGTTCTTCTACGCGACGCCTGTGGGCAAAGGCGCCTTCCTCATGGGGCGCTTCTTCGGGTCGCTCATCGCGGCGATGTTCACCGTGTGCGTGGCCGCCTTAGGCATCGCACTCGCGGCCAAGATGCCGTGGCTGGATCCTGCGCGCATCGTGCCCTTCAATCCCGTGCCGTACCTCTACGCGGTGGTC
>DAOWCM010000172.1 GCA_030639555.1 Candidatus Eiseniibacteriota bacterium
AAGGGCGAACCCGAGCCCAGGCCGCAGGATGGGATCGAGATCAGGATCGAGCGCGCGGTCATCGACGGCAACGTCGGCGGCATCGAGGCGATGGTCGATGAAGCGCTTGCGCAGGGCCTTGACGCGCGCGCGATCAACGACGGCGTTCTTATCCCGGCCCTCGAAGAGATCGGGCGGCGCTTCGAGAAAAGGGACTGCTTCCTGCCGCAGATGATGCTCGCGGCCGAGACGGTCGAGAGGGCGTTCGCGAAGCTGAAGCCGCTCTTCCCGAAAGGGGAGGAGGCGTCCGCCCGCGCCACCGTCGTCGTGGCGACGGTCGAGGGCGACGTCCACGACATCGGCAAGAAGATCCTGGCGAGCATGCTGGAGAACCACGGGTACCGCGTGGTCGATCTCGGGAAGAACGTCCCGGCGGAGCGTATCGTCGAGGCGGCCCGTGACGAGGGCGCCGGCGTCGTTGCACTGTCCGCTCTCATGACGACCACGGTCGGTCAGATGCCGGTGGTCATCGGGAAGCTCCGTGAAGCCGGACTGAAGTGTCTCGTGATGGTCGGTGGTGCGGTCGTGACGAAGAGGTTCGCAGCCTCGATCGGCGCCGACGGCTACGCGAAGGACGCGGCGGGTGCGGTCGACGTGCTGAAGGCGTTGCTGGAAGGTTAGAGCGTCTGCACGGGCGGAGCTGCCGGGAGCAATCGCCCCGGCGCGGTTTCTTCCCGAGGCCTACAGGAGTCCTCTCACCACCCCGCCGTCCACCTGGACGGTAATCCCTGTGACGTACCCTGCCGCATCCGACGCGAGGAACGCGACCATGCGTGCGATGTCCGCTGGTTCACCGAATGCGCCGAGCGGCACTGAATCGTGGAAGCCGGCGGCGATGTCGTCGTAGCTTTTTCCCTCGCGCTCGGCGCGCGCAGTCATGAGTTCGGTCATCCTGTCGGTCGCCGTGTAACCCGGGCACACGACGTTGACGCGGATCCCGTCCGGCCCGAGTTCGTTGGCGAGCGTCTTCGACAGTCCGACCACACCGGCGCGAATCGAGTTCGAGAGCACGAGTCCCTTGATGGGTTCCTTGACGGAGATCGATGTCAGGTTGACGATGGCCCCGCCGCCGGCCTCGCGCATCATTGGTACGGCCGCTCTGTTGAGTCGCACGACGCTCATGAGGTTGAGCGAGACGGTTTTCATCCACGCCTCGTCGTCGAAGTCCATGAACTGCCCGGAGGGTGGGCCCCCGGCGTTGGTCACCAGGACATCGAGACCGCCGAGTTCTGATCGCGTCCGCTCGATGAGCTCCTCGATCTGTGTTCCGAACGACAGATCCGTGGTGACGGCCACAACCTTGCGGCCCGTCTCACCCGCAATCGCGTCGCGCGTCGCCGCCAGCACGTCCGTGCCCCTGGCGCAGATGACCACGTCGGCGCCCTCGCGCGCGAACTCGAGCGCGCAGGCCTTCCCTATGCCTTGGGACGACGCCGTGACCAGCGCCCGTTTCCCGTTGAGTCCCAATTCCATTGCTCCTCCCGTGCTTGACCGTCCGTTGCCTTGGCATCGTACCGCACGGAGCGCAGAGTGTCAACGGCGGTGCCCCGGCGGCGCGAGCGTCGCTTGGCCCGCGAGCGTCGCTTGAGCACGAGTGCGATCACGTGCTATCCTCTATAGAGAACACTCTCAGGAGCAGCCCATGACCGCACATCGCTGTGGCTCTCTGGCGCTCGCCGCCTTCTTGATACTGGCCACCATGCCGGTCGATGTCCTGGCCGAGCGGGCCACCACCGCCGAGGCCGAACTCGTCTGCAGGAACTGGCTCGTCCGCGTGGCGCACGAGCGCGGTGGGTGGGCCGGTGCGTCTCGCCCGGAGATCCTGGAGGCGACGGAGCTTCTGACGGACAACGGGAAGCTGCTGGCCCGCTGCTTCTCTGTATCGCCGCGCGGTCACGTCGTCGTGCCCGTCCTCAAGGAACTGCCCCCGGTCAAGGTGTACTCCGAAACGAGCAGCTTCGACGCCGGCGCGACCGAGGGCTTTGTCCAGCTGCTGCGCGAGCGGCTCACCGCGGCGCACGACCTCTTCACGGAAATCCACGGCAGCCTTGACGCCCGACAGCCCGACCGCGAGGACGACGAGCTCGCCTTCGGGCGCGTTCATCGCCGGAGCTGGGAGCTTCTACTGGTCCTGCCGGCTGAGATGCGCGCCTCTGTTGCCCGGGGCGAGTGGCCGCCCTTCAGAGACGCGGGCCCGCTGCTGACGACGAGCTGGCACCAGTTCGCGCCGTACAACGACTTCTGCCCGGAGGGCGACGGTGGACGGTGTCTCGTGGGGTGCGTCGCGACGGCGGCAGCGCAGATCATGAACTACCACGAGTGGCCGCCGGCCGGCTTCGGTGAGTTCTCTTACTGGTGGGAGGGTGACTACTCATGCGGGGGATCCTCACCGGGCGAGACGCTCTCAGCAGTGTTCAGGGACGACTACGATTGGGCGGGCATGCCGGATGACGGCGCGCACCTCGACCCGGGGGGTGGCTTGGGCCGCGGGCTCAACGGTGGACCCTCCGGCCGGGACGCCGCCGCCGTCGCGGAACTCTGCTACGAGGTCGGAGTCTCCGTGGGAATGTGGTACGGTCACTGCGCCTCAGGTGCCGGTCCGCCGATGCACCAACTGGTCGACTACTTCAGGTATGACGACTCCATCATGTGGAGGCACGGGCGAGACTACTCGTCGGAAGATTGGTTCTCCCTCATCCAGGCGGAGATCGACCAGTCCCGGCCGGCCCTCTACTTCCTCCCGCAACACGCCCTGGTCTGTGACGGCTGGCGTGTCGTCGGCGAGGAGATGCAGATCCACCTCAACTACGGCGGGACGGGGCCCTACAACGCCTGGTACGCCCTCGATGACATCCACGGTCACGACTGGGACCACCGCATGGAAGACATGGTGGTGAACATCTTCCCCGAGCCCGCCATCATGCTGAGCGCGGACGGCACCGGCGACTACGCGTCGATCCAGGACGCCGTCGACGCCTCAGTACACGGGACGGTCATCAAACTCCGCGATGGAACGTACTCGGGCCCGGGCAACCGCGACATCGACTTCGTGGGGAAGGCCGTGACCGTTCGCTCCCACCACCGCGATCCTCAAACCTGCGTGGTCGACGCCGGCGGCAGCGAGCTGGACCCCCACCGCGGAGCGTTGTTCGTCTCATCCGAGACGTCCGCGACCGTTCTGCAGGACGTCTGGCTGACCGGAGCCTGGACGGCCGACGGAGGGGGTGGCATCTACTGCTTGGACGCGTCACCGACGATTACCGGGTGCGTCATAGAGGGGAACACGGCCCAGTCGGGGGGCGGTGGCGTTCTCTGTGCGGGGACCGAGTTCTCCGTCGGCACGCCCCTGATCATCGGCTGTACGATCTACGGGAACGAAGGCGGCGGGATCCTCGTGCAGGGTCGCGACGCGGCAATAGAGAACACGCTGATCGTTGGGAACACCGGGGGCGCCGCGGTCTCGTGTGACTTCGAAGGTGAGCCGCTTCTGACGTGCTGCGATATCTATGGCAACTCAGGTGGCGACTGGGTCGGGTGCATCGAGAGCCAGCTTGGTGCAGACGGCAACATCTGCGTCGCTCCGGTGTTCTGCGCCCCGTGGGACACGGTCCTGACGCTGAGCGCTGTCTCCCGATGCCTGCCCGCGAACAACGCCTGCGGAGCCCAGATCGGGGCCTTGGGCGAGGGATGCGAGAACTACGTCGTCTACCCGGACGGCTCCGGTTACTTCCAGACCATACAGGCTGCCATCGACTAGATGACGAGCGACCGGCGCCCGAACTACGCTCCCACGGTGGTCCTCGCGGACGGCGTGTTCACCGGGCCCGGCAATCGAGACATCGAGTGCGGCGGGAGCGTGCGCATGCGCTCCGCCAGCGGGAACGCTGAGAACTGCGTCGTAGATTGCTCGGGTGACGGTGAGCCCCACCGCGGCTTCTCATTCTACGGCGAGAGCAATCACCTGAGCATCGTGGACAGCGTCACGATCATCAACGCCTCAGCGCCCTCCGGCGACGGCGCCGCCGTGCGGTGCAGTGGCTGGACACGCGTAACTCTCCGTGGCTGCAGGCTGAGCGGCAACACCGCGCTCCGGGGTGGGGCCGTCGCCGCCGATTCCGGTTCCTCGGTGTTCCTCTCACTGTGCGAGCTGTCCGAGAACGCGGCCTCGCGCGGTGGAGCGGTCTACTGCGCGGACTCCTCAAGTATCTGGCTCACGAAGAGCACGCTCGCCTGCAATTCCGCGGACGAGGGCAGCGGGGTGTACGTCTCGGACGGGTTTCTCACTGTGTCGTACTCGATCTTGGCGTTCGGCGAGGGAGGAGAAGCCGTGCGGTCGTACGACGACTCGCTCAGGTTCCTCTACACCGATATCTACGGGAACGAGGGTGGGGACTGGGTCGGCCCCCTCCGGGACTTCCGTGGGGTGAACGGCAACGTCTCCGTGGACCCGCTCTTCTGCGACCCCGCGGCGGGCGACTACTCGATTGGAGAGAACTCACCGTGTCTGGAGCCCAGCGCGTGTGTCCCCTCGTACCTGAACCACATAGGCGCTCACGGGGTCGGATGTGAGTCCGGCGATCCGCAGATACCGCCAGGCGTGCTGTACCTCAGCCAGAACTACCCCAATCCCTTCAATCCGACGACAGACTTCGCCTTGGTGCTGCCCGTTCCCGGTAGAGTGCGCCTCGTCGTCTACGACCTGCGCGGACGCGTCGTCGCCACGGTGCTTGATGAGCAGAGGTCCTCGGGGGAGCTGGTCTCGCGCTGGGACGGGCGGAACGACAACGGCCAGCCTGTCGCAGCGGGCGTCTACTTCGCCCGGCTCGAACAGGCCGGCCGTTCAGATGTCCGGAAGATCGTGGTCGTGAAGTAAGCGCCCCGCGCTGCAGGTTCCTACAGCACCGGCAGGTCCTTCTCCATCTCGTAGGGTGTGACAACGCTCCTGTACTCGTTCCACTC
>DAOWCM010000349.1 GCA_030639555.1 Candidatus Eiseniibacteriota bacterium
CCAGCACGTCGCCGAGAAGATACGCCATGTTAGCGTTCGACAGATTCAGGTCCAAGTCTGGTCGATACTCGGGGTTCTGTGGTGGCTCATATTCGTAGTCGCCACCATGATAACGTTCCCAATCCACCTTGTCGCGGTCGAGTTCTACATCATGGACGATCACATGGCCAACCCGTACGATCCCGAAGCTCCCTCGACGGCTCCCTTCACGGTCTGGGTCTGGCGCCCGTCCACAGACATGCTCCCCGGCGTCCCCGGCAACGACGGCTACGTTCCGTTCCCCGAGATGTACATGTATCCTGAGGAGGCCTGGGTCAGGGTCGATCTTCCCACGCCCGTAGACATCACCGACGACGAGTTCTTCCCCGACAGGAATTTCTTCGTCGGAATGGAGTGGGAGCACAGGTACAATCCCGTCCTCGGTCTCGACACGGACGAACCGAGCGGCTGGAGCTGGTGGTTCAACTGGGTCGAGTGGGAGGCCCTCGACGGGAACCTGCTGGTCCGCGCCGTAGTCTCGGCGGACTGCGTGCCCGAGGTCATCTACGTCGACGCGGCCGGAGGCGGCGACTACTTGACCATCCAGGACGCTGTCGACGCGGCGTCCGCATGCGACACCATTCTCGTTGCGCCCGGGACGTACACGGGGCCTGCGAACAGGAACATCAGCTTCGGCGGGAAGAACATCGTGCTCAAGTCGCAGGAGGGGCGCGCCTCGACCATCATCGACTGCGAGCATCAGGACCGCGGGTTCTTCTTCGTGGACGGAGAGGACGAATCAGCGACCGTGCAGGGCTTCACGGTGAAGAACGGACTCGGCTCTGGCGGAGGGATCCGCTGCGTCAACTCGTGGCCGACCGTTGTCGACTGCGCCTTCACCGACAACGACGGCGAGAACTACGGCGGCGGGGTGTACTGCAACAACGCGGTCAGTCCCTCTCCCGCTTTCGCCAACTGCGTGTTCGCCGATAACTTCGCCGCCATTCAGGGAGGCGGCGTGCTGATGGATTTCTCGGAAGTGACGTTCACGAACTGCACCTTCGTCGGCAACGGCGCGCCCGAGGGCGGCGGGATCCACTGCGGAACCGCTTCATCTCCCTCGTTCTCGAACTGCATCATTGCGTTTGGCTCTGAGGGCGGAGCCGTCCTGTGTCCGAGCACCAGCGTACCAACGTTCAATCACTGCTGCGTGTTCGGCAACGCCGGCGGAGACGAGCTGTGCGGCGACTATTGGGAGAATCTGTTTGTCGACCCTCTCTTCTGCGGGGCGGACGCGGGTGACTACTCGCTCTACGACACCTCGCCATGCCTGCCCGCGAACAACGCATGGGCGGTTGCAATCGGAGCGCTCGGAGAAGGTTGCACCGCGACGGTCGTGAAGGAGAGATCCTGGGGAGCGATCAAGGCGATGTACCGCTAGCTTCGCTCGGTGGAGCACCGGGAGCGCTCACCGGGCCGATACCCGGGAAATCGAAGCCCGCCTTCCTAAGCGACGCGATGAGTCTCGAGTTCATTCCGACCATCAGCTTCTGTGGGTACCTGAGGTTGAACAGGAACTCGGCATTGCTCTTGATATCGAGCTTCTTCATTCTCTCCTTGGCGTTGTCCACATGGCCCATGTCGCTCTGCCTGTCAGCCTCCACCACCTCGACGTACGCCCGCTTCAGGTACGTGTCGACGTCGTCCGTGATGTCGCCGTACTTCGACTCGAACACCTCCCTGATCTGCTCGTCGGAGAGCGTGCGGTAGCGCTCGCGATGCACGATGACGTTTCTCCCGAGCTTCGGGATGTTCCCAGGCACGGATTTCGGGTAGCCGAGCGACAGCACCATCACCGGCAGCACGTACTCAGGCATCCCGAAGAACTCCCTCGCCCTCCCGATGCTCGACTGGATCGTTCCAACATAGACGGAACCGAGCCCGCTGTTCTCCGCGAGCATCACGACATTCTGCGCGGCGCACATCACGTCGGCGTAAGCGATGAGGAAGGAACTCAGCGCCTGCTCGCCGAGGAAATCCACGTCGAACATCGCTGCCCATCTCTTGACCCGGAAGAAGTCGATGCAGAAGACCATCGACAGGGGCGCGTTTCTCACCCACGGCTGCCTTCCGACCATCTCAGCGAGCTCCGCCCTCGCCTCTGACTCCTGCACCACGACGATCGACAGAGGCTGGATATTCCCGCCGGATGGAGCGTTGTTGGCCGCATCGAGAAGCCGGTCGACGACGTCGGCCGGCACGGGCCGGTCCTCGAAGTTCCTGACGGACCGGCGCTTCATCATCAACTCGAAGAGGTCCATTCTGTTCCTCCGTACGGTTTCCGGGAGCGTAGCCCATGGGATTCCGCGCTTGTCCTGGCCTCGCATCACCAGTGGGGCGTCAGACACGGTCGCGATCGGGAACAAGCTCCATCAACGCTCCCGCCACCCATGTTGGAGAGGAAGCATTGTAGGGTCCGGACATGTCGTCGGCGACGAGGTCCAGCACGCGTCCGCTCACCGGGCCCAGAAGATGCCTGAGAACCTGGCCCACGTCCCGGGCGTCGCTCTTGGCGTCCACGCAGTGGCGATTGTAGCCCGAGTGGTCGCCGTCGCCGAGCAGGGCCAGGCCCTCTTCGATGCGCCGGCGAGCCAGTTCCAGACCACCGTCCTTCGGGCTCAGCGCCTCGTCGGCGGTGTCCCCGTATCCGACTCCGTGATGGAACGGATCGGCGGTCGCCACGATCACTGAGTCTCGGGTGATGCGCTCGAGCTCCTCGATGCCAGGCAGGTCACCGGGGCGTCCGCCGGCCAGGTAGGGATAGCGCAGAGTCAGTTC
>DAOWCM010000410.1 GCA_030639555.1 Candidatus Eiseniibacteriota bacterium
CCAGAAGCGTGATGTTGTCCAGCTGCCACGCGCCGTCGAGAACCGAGTGCGCCGCGTTGTCCCACTGGTCCTGAGACGAGTACGCGCCGTCCGACTCGAAACGGAACCTCAGGTCGAACTCCACACCCAGAGCCTCGGCCGAGATGTCGAGCGTCACGTGACCTAGTGGGTGTCCTGCCGGGACGGGTGGGCTCGTCGCGTCCCAGTCCACCGATCTACCAGGAGTGCCGCTGAAGCCGTAGTTGTCCATGGTCTCGATGGTCACCCACGCGTTTCCCGTAGCGCTCGAACGAACGTCTACGTACCCGTAGTCGTAGTCCAACTCCATCGCGTAGCGCTGGTCGAAGTCGAGGACCACGGACGTCGTGGCGCTGACCGTCTCGTCGAAGTGCCGCTCGAGGATCTGCATCCAGTCATTGCCGTAGCCGCGGTCCTGCCGCCAGCACTCGTTGTAGGTGCCGCACCACCAGGTGCTGTCACCCATACTCGGGTGGCCGCTGATCCGGATGGTATCGTGATGCCAGTAGTTCTCCATCCCAAGCGTCCCACTGCGGTCCCACGCCGTCCATCCGGCGTTGTCTCCCACCAGATCCTCGAAGTCCGCTTCGAAGATCCACAGGGTCTCCAGTCTCGCGCCCTCGAGCTGCGTGCCGCCGAGCGGCATCCCAGGCGAAGGAACTCGGCTGACGAGATCCGTTCCGATGCCGACAGCAAGGGCACCAGTGGTAAGCGCCAACACCGTCCCGATTGCTACAGCAATCAGAAGTGTGTTCTTCATTCGCTCAATCCCCCCTCATAACAGAAGGCAATTCTGCCAAACCATCACCATCTATGCTTCTCACTCCCCGACCACGCGCGAAGCGTGCAGGCGACCCCGCCGGCGCGCTGGCCGGAGTGATCGTTCTCGAGTGATCAGCTTTATCGAAGCGGCACGCAATCCCAAGTGCAGTGAACATCGTCGAATTACCTGCGCGCAAACGGTACAAAAATACCCGTTTACAAGATTTCCGATCTTGCACGGGCACGTGAACTGAAGGCCCGCCAGCGCCTTCGCTATTTCCCGACTCGTTGGAGAGTATACCAATTGGCAGATTCCGTGTCAACGTCTATCACGAGGAGAGAGAAGTGCCGCCCCTAGGGACCATTCGGCGATTCCAGGTCTCTCAGGAGCGCCTCCAACGCCGCAACGCGCGCGCCGCCGAGGGCCAGATGGCGACGGTAATGGAATGCGCCGAGATTCGGGTTCCCAGCGTAGAAATAGTGCGTGAGAGCGAGATTGAGGTGCGCCGGCGCGAAATCGGGGTGGATTCTGAGCTCGGCGTCGTACTCGAGAAGGGCTTCGTCGTGGCGGCCGGCCTCGTTGAGGAAGACCCCGTACATGTAGTGGCCGTTGTCAAGAGCCGGGTCAAGGCGCAGCGCCTCCGCCATGAGTTCCAGCGCCTCGTCCAGAAGACCCATGTCGCGCTTGAGGAGCGCCTGTCGCCTGAGAGGCTCTCCCGAGTAGGGAGCGAGCTGTGCGGCCTCCTCAAGGATATCGAAGGCCTCCACGACGCGCCCGACCTTCGCGAGCGTGTCAGCCCGCGCGAAGGTAGTAATCACGTCAGGCGGAATCTCGCGGCTCGCCGAGCCCGCCAGAAGCCCCAGATAGAATTCGATCTCGGCCCTCTCCTCGCCCGCCGTGTCCCATTTCAGAGCCTCTCTGAGCCATTCCTCCGCCTCATCCGGGCTGCCTGCCTTGTACAGAATGACCCCGCGCTCCTTGAGGGCGGTCGCGTTCCTTCTGTCCCACCCCAGGACCGTATCCACGTGCGCCAGAGCGCGGTCGTAGTCCCCGGACCGTTCGAGCAGCATGGCAAGATTGATCCGTGCGGACGCATAGCCCGGATTCAGCCTCAGTGCCTCCCTGAACGCCACCATCGCCTCATCCGTTCGTCCGGTCCGCGACAGCACGGCGCCAAGATTCAGGTAGCTCTTGGGATAGTCAGGGTCCAGTCTGATCGCCGTCTCGTACTCGGCGACGGCCTCCTCCGTCATTCCGCGCTCGCCGTAGATGATCCCCAGCCTGAAGTGCGGCTGCGCGAATCCGGACTCACGGTCGACATCGTAGTGGTTCGCATTGACCACGTAGAGGAGAACCCCAAGCAGAACGAGCGGCAGGGCGAGTGCGGCGAACTCCCGCGCCCGGGCCC
>DAOWCM010000417.1 GCA_030639555.1 Candidatus Eiseniibacteriota bacterium
ACTTCCTGGCGAACGTCATGGAGTACTTCGGGAAGGTGCCGACCGGGCCGGGCACCGGCACAGAGGACAATGAAGTGTTCGTCACGAAGCTGAGCCACGCGCGCCCCAACCCGTTCAATCCGAGCACGACGATCGCGTACACCCTAGCCGGCCGATCGCAGGTGGCCATCCGGGTCTACGATCTTGCGGGGCGGGTCGTGAGGACGCTCGTCGACGGGGAAGCGGGACCTGGCGAGCACGTGACCGTCTGGGACGGGACAACCGACTCGGGCGCGCGCGCGGCGAGCGGCGTCTACTTCGTCCGGATGGAGGCCGAGGGGCCAGCGGGCGGGTTCCGCGAGGTTGGGAAGGTCGTGCTTCTGAAGTAGCCGCCGGCCGCGGACTTCGCGCCGGTCGTGCGACACCGCCTGTGGCTCAGGGCGCGATCTCACGTTCTCTTTACTCGGAGAGGTGCGAGATGAACACGAGAAGGAATTGGAGCAGCCGGCGGCGTGTGCCGCCAGGAAAGGGGGCCGCAACGCTCGCGCTCCTGAGCGTTGCCGCGGCGTTCCTTCTGGTCACCGGTGCGGCCGCCCGGCCTGCAGCGGACGCCATCCGACGCGTTGTGCCACTGTCCCAGGGCGCGCACTACGCGTCACGCCCCGCCGCTCGCGCCGAGACACTCTGGATATTCGACGCGGACTTCGAGGATCTGCTCGGCGACAACGCGGGATGGACCAGTTACGACCGAAGCGAGTCTGTGGGCCACGTCAACTACTGGCACAAGGACACCATCCGCATAAACGGGTTCGAGTGGCTCGGCGACAGCACATGGTGGTGCGGGACGTACGACAACTGCTGGCGGCAACCGCGGGGGTATGGGAACGACTGGCTCCAGATTCTCGAGCGGAACTTCACTGAGGCCAGCGGTCTCACGGGAATCCTGACGCTCGAGTTCGACCAGCGCTACGCGATGGAGTTGAGCTACGACTACGGCTACGTCGATATCCGTTCGAGCGCTACGGCAGACACGTGGCTTACCGTCGAGACTATGAACAACTACGGCTTCATCGGCACTCCGGGTAGACCGGTGGACTGGGACTATACGAGCCCACCCATCCCGCCAGGACACCCACTAGGGCACGTGACGCTCGACATCACGGACGAGGGCATGGGTGTCGAGTTCGACCTGAGGTTCCGGTTTGAGTCGGACGGCGCGTACTCGTCTCAGGACCAGTGGGACAACACGGCGCACTCGGTTCTCGACGGCGCGTGGCAGCTCGACAACATCAAGCTGGTCGCGTGGACGCCCGACTCGGTTCTCGTGTTCCTCGACGACTGCGAGAGTCCGGGCGACAACGGCTGGGCGCACGAGAGCATCCCCGCATCGGGGCAGACGGGAGTAATCTTCACTCGCGGCGTCTACGGCACGGACTTCTGGACCGGCCGGACGTTCTCCTGCGGTGAACGCCATGGCTGGATGTACGCAGCGGTCGATCCGCTGACGAGCAAGATGGTCGACGGCGAATACGCGTGGCTGATGAGTCCGCCGATCGACATCGCCGGTGCGGAGAGGCTCGTGGGGCAGTGGGACGCGTGGGTCGACTTCCCGCGCCTCTCCGGCGACCTCTTCAACCTCTACCTCTCAGTCAACGACTCGGACGAGTGCGTCGTCAGACCGGCTTGCTTCGTCGATGAGTCACCCGGCTGGTGGTACACGACCGAGCCTGGGTGGGACACGTGGACCGACGACTGGAGTCATTACTTCACCGGCCGCAACTGGCTGGCGTTGATGTGGGCAGTGATGAGCGACATGGTTCCTCCGCCCGAGGAAGACCACATGGGAGGGCTCTTCCTGGACCGCCAGCGGGTCGGTGTGGTGACCGGGGAGATGGAGACTCGATGGTCCTACAGCGGGCACGGGTCGCACTCTTACCCGTGGACAGACGGACGGTTCAACGACTGGTTTGAAGAGCAGATCACACAGGCGCTCCTGGACTCGGCCTACGTGGAGATCGACGACGAAGATGGAATCACCTCGGCATTCGTTCTCGCTTCGAACGACTCAGGCGCCACGTGGGAGGCCTACGAGATGCTCCAGCGCTGGTACGGGTCCGATCCTTGGATGGGGCCTCCTCCAATCAACCAGATGAC
>DAOWCM010000178.1 GCA_030639555.1 Candidatus Eiseniibacteriota bacterium
CCGACCGCCGTTGGCAAGACGGCGGTCGCGATCGCTCTGGCGCGCTCACTCGAGGGCGAGATCGTCTCCGCCGACTCCCGCCAGGTCTACCGCGGAATGGACATCGGCACCGCCAAACCCACCGCCGACGAGCAGGCGTCGATCCGGCACCACCTCATCGATATCGTCGACCCGTCCGAGGCGTACGACGCCGCCCGCTTCGCGGCGGACGCGGAGAGAACCATCGTGGACCTCATCGCTCGGGGCGCGACGCCGCTCGTGGCGGGCGGTACCGGCTTCTACGTGGCCTCGCTCTTCCGAGGCCTCTTCGAGGGACCGGGACGCAACCCGGAGGCCAGGGCGACGCTCACGGAACGCGCCGAATCCGAGGGCGTCGCGGCCCTGCACCGGGAGCTCGAGAGAGTCGACCCCGCGTCGGCGGAACGCATTCACGTCAATGATCTGTCTCGCGTCATACGCGCGCTCGAGGTCCATGCGACCACGGGCCGACCGCTCTCCGAATGGCAGGAGGAACCCGCCCGTGTTCCGCCGTTCTCCGCGCGTTACGTCGGACTGACGCTCCCCAGAAAGAAGCTGTACGAGAGGATAGACCGCAGGGTCGACGCCATGATGACGGCGGGACTGCTCGCGGAGGGCGAGGGACTCGTGTCGCGCGGCGCGCTCTCACCGGACATGCCTGCCGCGAGCGCGGTGGGCTACCGTGAACTTCTGCCGGTCGTCGAGGGGAGAGAGGGGGATCTCGCCGAGGCCATCGCGCTGATCAAGCGAAACTCGAGGCGCTACGCCAAGCGCCAGATGACCTGGTTCAGGTCCATTGAGGACGTCGCGTGGTTCGACCTGGACGGCAGGACTCCCGACGATGCGGCGGCAGCGATACTCGCGCTCCTGGCCGAACGCGGCCGCCCCACCAGCTGACCGCATCCGACTCCCACCTCAGGCGCCGCCGGCGAGCGAGGAGGCCCGCACCGTGGGCTGAATCGCCTTGACTAGCGCCCTTCGTTCGTGTATCCATTCTACAAAAGACAACGACAGATTCGCGAGCGGGCATAACTCAGTTGGTAGAGTATCAGCTTCCCAAGCTGAGAGTCGCGGGTTCGAATCCCGTTGCCCGCTCCATTCTCTTTGGCTGGCCCCCGCCGTCCGCCCAAGCGGGCCGCTCGGGGGCCGCCTGCATCCCGGGGCAAGGAATGAGGATCACCAGGGTCGCGCCGGGGAGTGACGCCGAGCGGGCCGGCATCAGAATCGGGGACGAGCTGCTTGCCGTTGACGGCAGGACCCTGGAGGATGCGATCGACCTGACGTTTGCCCTCGCGTGGATGCACGAGCGGGAGGCGGTCTTCGAACTCTCTCGCGGGGGCGAGCCGTTCAGCGTCACCCTGCCGGCGGCGGGCCCCGGGGAGCTGGGATTCGAGGTGCGGGAAGCACCCGTGAGAACCTGTGGGAACAGCTGCGTGTTCTGTTTCGTGGACCAGCTGCCTCGCGGACTGCGCACGAGCCTTTACGTCAAGGACGAGGACTACCGCCTGTCATTCAGCTACGGCAACTACATCACGCTGACGAATCTCAGCGATGCGGACTACGAGCGCATCGCCTCACAGCGCCTGAGTCCGCTCTATGTCTCGGTCCACGCCACAGACGACGCAGTGCGCCGCGAGATGCTGGGGAACGAGGACGCCCCGCCGATCCTCGAGAGCCTGCGAAGACTCGACCACGCACGGATCGGAGTGCACGCACAGGCGGTTCTGTGCCCGGGCATCAACGACGGCGCGGTTCTCGAGCAGACGCTGTCGGACCTGTTCGCACTCGGTGAGCTGATCCTGTCGGTAGCGGTGGTCCCGGTCGGCCTCACGGCGCACCGTCAGACGCTGACGCGCATCGAAGCGGTCTCGGCGACCGCCGCCGGCGGGGCACTCGACACGATCGAGCGCTGGCAGAAGCGCTTCCTCGCGGAAGGCCGCGACAGAACCGTCTATGCGGCGGACGAGCTGTATCTCCGCGCGCGGAAGGCGCTCCCGCCGTACGACGACTACGGTGACTTCCCGCAGCTCGAGAACGGCGTGGGGCTCCTGCGCAGCTTCGAGTTCGACCTGAACAAACGCGCCGGCCTCCTGGGCGACCGCCTCGACCCGCCGCTCGCGGTGACGGTCGTGACGGCGAGGCTCGCAGAGGCGTTCCTTGCAGACGCCATCGACAGGGCGCTGGGAGGGGTCCATGGGCTCACGTGCCGCGTCGTGGCATCGGACAACAGCCTGCTGGGCCCGACCATCACGGTGGCCGGCCTGCTCTCCGGAGCAGACATGGTCGGCGCACTGAAGAGGGCTCCCGAGTCTGATGCCTTTCTGCTGCCGGCTGCCGCCTTCAACGATGACGGCGTGACCCTGGACGGCATGGACCTGAGCGAGATCGCCGACGGGGCGGGACGAGAGAACGTGGTGGCCACGCACGATATCGTCAGGTCCGTGCTGGACCTCACGGGCGGCGCTGTGCCGGACGCGGCGACCACGAACCGAGCGGCGTCGGACAACACAACACGAGGTCGCGAGCCGCGCGGCCGCATTCCATCGGAAGAGGGAAGATGAGCGAGACCAGGAGAGGTCGACTCCCGATAGTGGCCATCGTGGGCCGGCCGAACGTCGGCAAGTCGGCGATGTTCAACCGGATCACGGGCGCGCGCATTGCAGTCGTCGACGACGAGCCCGGGGTCACGAGGGACCGCAACTACCACGAGGCCGAGTGGAGCGGCCGTGCTTTCGTCCTGGTGGACACCGGCGGGCTCTTGCCGACCGAGGTCGAGGGCATTGCGGGGCTGATCCGCTTCCAGGCCGAGACCGCGATCGACGAGGCCGACGCCATCCTCTTTGTCGTCGACAGGGAGACCGGTCCGACGGCCGTGGACACGGAGATCGCGGCCCTTCTGAGACGTTCACCCAAACCCATAATCCTCGCGGCCAACAAGGTCGACTCGGAACGTCACGAGCTGGACACCCACGAGTTCTACTCACTGGGTCTGGGCGACCCGTCGCCCGTCTCGGCGCTGCACGGCCGCGGAGCGGGCGACCTCCTGGACCGGCTGATGGCAGTCATCCCTGAGGCCGAGCCCGAGACGGGCGAGGGCGTGAGGGTGGCGTTCGTCGGACGCCCCAACGTAGGCAAGTCGTCCCTGGTGAACCGGATAGTGGGGCAGGAGGTCGTCATAGTCGACTCGGTGCCGGGCACCACCCGCGACGCGATCGACACCGTCCTCATGCACAATGACAAGCGCTTCGTGCTCGTCGACACGGCGGGGCTCAGACGAAAGTCGAAGGTCGTGAGGGGCGTGGAGTTCTACAGCTCCATGAGATCGCTCAGGGGCATAGAGCGCGCCGATGTGGTGGTTCTGGTCGTGGACGCAACCGAGCGCATAGTCGCCCAGGACGCGCACATCGCCGGGTTCGTCGAGGAGGCGGGCAAGGGATTGATCGTCGCGTTCAACAAGTGGGATCTGATTGAAAAGGACAACTCCACGGCGGGTGAGTTCGTCCAACACGCCTCCGACGCGCTGCCGTTCGCCAGATACGCTCCCGTCATCCACATCTCCGCCCTCTCGGGGCAACGCGTGACGAAGGTGCTGACGCTCGCCGCCGAGGTCGAAGAGCAGACGGCGATGCGCATTCCGACCAGTCGCGTCAACGAGACGATAATGGCGGCGGTGGAGCGCAGACCTCCGGCGGGCGGGCGCCGCGTGAACATCCTCTACGCAACGCAGACGAGCACCAGGCCACCCACGTTCGTGGTGTTCACGAACGACATCAGGGCAGTCGACGACACCTACAGACGCTACCTTGCGAACCAACTCCGGAGGGAGTATGGTTTCGCAGGAACACCGATTCGGATCTACGTGAGGAAGAGGCGTTAGCGCAGGGTCGGAGTAGCGGTTGGCGTGGCGTAGGAGTCTGCGCAACGCGGCCTCTTCCAAACGAGTTCTGCCGGCAGACGGGAGCACACGTGCAGACGGCTCTTGTGATTGTCATCTCGTACCTCCTCGGTTCGATACCGACGAGCAACATCGCGGCGAGGCTGCGCGGCGTTGATCTGCGAACCGTCGGAAGCGGCAATCCCGGCTTCACCAACGTCCTGCGCACGCTGGGACCGCGCGTCGCAGCGCCCGTGCTCATCGTCGACGTGGCGAAGGGCGTGGCGGCGGTTCTGTTCGTGGCCGGAACCCTTGGGGCCGGGTCCTCGCTCGGACACACCGGGATCAGCCTGGCGGCGGGGCTCGCCGCGGTCGCGGGACACATCTGGCCGATCTTTGCTCGCTTCCGGGGCGGGAAGGGCGTCGCAACAGCGTGCGGCGTTTTCGCGGCGATGGCCCCTCTGGCGACGCTCGCGGCCGTCGTACTCTGGCTCGCGATAGTACTCTCCACACGCTATGTCTCGCTCGGCTCCATCGCCGCGGCCCTGTTTCTGCCGTGGGCGATCTGGATCGAAGCCGGGATCCTCGGGACGGGAAGACCCACCGCACTCATACTGACAGCCGGCCTGGTAGCGGTCGCGGTCGTGCTTCGTCACCTTGCGAACATCAAACGCCTGGTGAACGGTACCGAGAACCGCTTCGGACGGAATCCGGGGCAGAGAGGTGAACGATGAAGCGTGTCACGGTGCTCGGAGGCGGAAGCTGGGGAACAACGTTGGCGCTCGTCCTGCACGACAACGGGCACCAGGTCGTTACCTGGGAGTTCGATTCCGAGCAGGTGGAGGCCGTCAGGAACGACGGCGAGAACCGGAAGTTTCTGCCCGGTGTCCCGCTGCCCGCTTCTATCGAGATTACCGACGATCTCAGCGTGTCTCTCGACGGCGCGGAAGCGGTCGTGTTCGCCGTACCCTCACACGTAGTCCGCGTCGTCGCCGGAAACGCCGCC
>DAOWCM010000440.1 GCA_030639555.1 Candidatus Eiseniibacteriota bacterium
GATCGGTCTGGACGCCTGGCTCGAGAGCGGCGAGCGCCACTGCTACTGGACGCTTGACGCCGACGGCGATCCCGGAAACGACTGAGCTGCCCGCTTGACGCTGCTTGCCGCAGCATCTGACTGCGAGTGAATACGGAGCACCGCCGTGATACACGATTCTATCCTTACCACCATCGGACAGACGCCTCTCGTTCGGATATGCCGCATGGTCGGGGCCGACGACGCGGAGGTCGTCGCCAAGCTCGAGTCCTTCAATCCCGGCGGTTCCGTGAAGGACCGGATAGCGCTCGGCATGATCGAGGACGCAGAGCGGACGGGGCGCCTCAAGCCTGGTGATGTGATAGTGGAGCCGACCTCGGGAAACACCGGCATCGGTCTGGCGCTGGTGGCGGCCGTCAAGGGTTACGAGGCGGTCCTGGTCATGCCCGAGACGATGAGCGTCGAGCGGAGAGCCCTGCTTCAGCAGCTCGGCGCGCGTATCGTGCTGACGCCGGGCGGCCAGGGCATGAAGGGCGCCATCGCGGAGGCCGAGCGGATGGCGGATGCACCCGGGCACTTCATGCCGCGCCAGTTCTCGAACCCCGCGAACCCCGAAGTACACAGGAGAACCACCGCGCTCGAGATCATCGACGCGCTCGAGGACCGAACGCTCGACTTCTTCGTCGCCGGCGTCGGAACGGGCGGCACCATCACGGGCGCCGGGGAGGTTCTGAAGGAGACGTACCACGGCATCACGGTCGTTGCAGTCGAGCCGGCAGCGTCGCCTGTCCTGTCGGGCGGGAGCCCGGGAACTCACAAGATACAGGGCATCGGCGCCGGGTTCGTTCCCGAAATCTACGACGCAGAAACGGTGGACGAGATCGTTCAAGTGAGCGATGACGAAGCGCTGGAAGCGGCAAGGGCCCTGTCACGCGAGGAGGGCATCCTGGCGGGCATATCCTCGGGTGCTGCCATGTTCGCCGCGCTTGAGGTTGCGCGACGGGCAGGAAGTGGTAAGCTCGTCGCTGTGATACTATCGGACACGGGTGAACGCTACATGAGCACCGACCTCTTCAAGTAGTGGACATGAGACCTCTTTTCCTTGACGACATCGCAGCCATCAGAAAGAACGACCCGGCCGCCAAGAGCATCGTCGAGATCTGGCTGTGCTATCCCACTCTGCACGCGATCCTGGTCCACAGGATCGCGCATTGCCTCCATACGCGACTGAGGATCCCGGTGCTGCCGCGCTTCATATCCGTGTGCAACAGGTTCATTACGGGAGTTGAGATACACCCGGGGGCGAAGGTAGGGCGAGGGTTCTTCATCGATCACGGAAGCGGCGTGGTCATTGGAGAGACGGCCGAGATCGGTGACGGCTGCGTCCTCTTCCACGGTGTGACTCTCGGCGGCACCGGCCATCACCTGGACAAGCGGCATCCGACCGTCGGCAGCAACGTACTCGTCGGGGCGAACGCCACTCTGCTCGGTCCCATCGAGGTCGGAGACAACACGAAGATAGGGGCGACCGCCGTCGTCATCAACAGGGACGTCCCCTCGAACTGCACGGTTGTGGGCGCCCCCGGCAGGATCGTGAAGCGAAACGGCGAGCACGCGGACGAGCCGCTGCCCGTCGCGCACTACCGGCACAACGTGAATCGGAACGCCTGACGCGCGTACCGCGCGTTCGGTGCCCCCCTGGCGGCCGCGGCCGCACTCGCACCCCCAAAACCACCGTGCGGGGACTGCATCTCCGCTCGAAAGAAAGGGAGGACCCCATGTCAGCGAGCACTCGCTCCCTGCGTCGGATCCTGTTGTCAGCGACACCCTGGCTGCTCCTCTGTGCGACCCTCGTCGTCGCGCTGCCCGCGCCGGCCGCGGACGACGTAGAAGAGGTGCC
>DAOWCM010000241.1 GCA_030639555.1 Candidatus Eiseniibacteriota bacterium
CAACAGGCTCATCAGAAACGACGGAGGCGGCGCCTTCACAGACGCGACGTCCCCGCTCCTGGCAGACGCCGATGACGGCATGGCCGTCGCGTGGGTGGACACGGACAATGACGGGCACCTCGACTTGCACGTCGTCAACTACTACGATCCGGACAGGTTGTTCCAGAACGACGGGATGGGGTCGTTCGTTGACGCTTCAGACCCTCCGCTCAACGACGACGGTTCCGGATGGGGCGGCGCGTGGGCCGACTACGACGGCGACGGCGACTGCGACGTCTACGTGACGAACGGTGGTGCCAATGCCCTCTACGAGAACCAGATCGGCGAGCTGAACCACTGGCTCACGGTCGAGCTCGAGGGGACCGCGTCGAATCGCTCGGCGATAGGCGCCCGCGTCCGGGTCGTCGCCGGAGGTCACTCGCAGATAAGAGAGATCACGAGCGGGTCGGGCAACTTCTCGCAGAACTCGCTCTCGGCGGAGTTCGGGCTGGGCGACGCCGCGGTGGTCGACACGCTCGAGATTCGCTGGCCCTTGGGGCTGGTGGAGCGCGCGACGGCCGTGGCGGCCGACCAGTTCCTGCAGGTGACGGAGGGTCTGTGGACCGGCATAGCGGGCCCGGTCGCCGCGCGCGATCGAGCCATCCTCCACGGGAACTCCCCGAACCCGTTCAATCCCGTGACGCTGATCCAGTACGAGCTGCCGGTGGCCGGCCGCGTGGACCTTGCGGTCTACGACCTCTCCGGGCGCCTCGTGCGCACGCTGGTCGCGGCGGAGCTGCTGGATGCCGGGAGACAGACGGCGCCGTGGAACGGCCGTGATGACGACGACCAAGCCGTCGCGTCAGGCGTCTACTTCTACCGGCTCGAGGTCGGGGGAGAGGTGCTGACGAAGAGGATGGTGTTGTTGAAGTGACGCGGAACGGTCGGAAGCTGTCCGTCGGGACCTTGAGGGAGTTCTTCGCGCTCGAGCACAACATCCTCGTGCTCTTGGGCGCCATCCTGGCAATCGGGATGGGCGAAGAGCTCTGGATTCGCTTCATTCCCAAGTACCTCCAATTGCTGGGCGCCGGCGCCGTCGCCATCGGTGTGTACGGCTCCTTCGCGCGAATCGTCTCGACGATCTACCAGTATCCGGGCGGCTGGCTTGCCGACAGGATGGGTCGCAAGCGCGCGCTCGTCCTGTTCAACCTGATCGCCGCCTCCGGCTACGCGCTGTATCTCGTGACGGACCGCTGGGAGGTCGTCATCGGCGGGTCCGTGCTCGTGCTGGCGTGGAGCAGCATGTCGCAGCCCGCGATTTTCGCCCTCATAGGCGACACTCTCGGCAAGTCGCAGCGGGCGATGGGGTTCAGCGTCCAGTCGATCTGGAAGCGCATACCGATCGTCCTCGCGCCGCCCATCGGTGGATACCTACTGGAGCGCCTGGGATTCGCATCGGGCATGCACATCGGGTTTGCGATCTCCATCCTGTTCGCGCTGGTCGCGATCTACCTTCAGTCTCGCTACTACCGCATTCCTCCTCCGACTCCGGAACCCCGGGGAGAGAACGCGAGGTCCGTGTGGTCCATGATGCCTCGCACGCTCAGGCGTCTGCTTCTGGCGGATTGTCTCGTTCGGTTCGGCTCGAACCTGGCCGCCATCTACGTGGTACTTCTGGTCCTCGATGTCCGGGGCAAGAGCCCCCTCGAGTTTGGCGCGCTTACCTCGCTGCAGATGCTGACTGCGATCGCCTGCTACATCCCCGCGGCACGCCTGGCGGACCGGTACGGTCGCAGGCCGTTCGTTCTTGCCACGTTCGCGCTCTTCGCGCTTTTCCCCATCGGTCTCGTCGTTCTCCCGGCGGGTTGGCTCTTCGTCGCATTCGTGATAGCCGGACTGCGTGAAGTTGGAGAGCCAGCGAGGAAGGCCCGGATCGTCGATCTCGCGGCGGAGTCGCACCGCGGTCGCGTCATCGGCTTCTACTACCTTATCCGTGGCCTGGCCACGATCCCGGCTCCCTTTCTGGGAGGCCTGTTGTGGCAGCGCGGCCACAGCTGGCCCTTCGTCCTTGGCGGCGTGGCCTCGGCGGTCGGACTTCTGCTGTATGCGTTGGGTTCTCGGGGGAGTCGCGACTGATCCAGGTCTCGAGCGGTCCGGCGCCGCGAGAACAGCTCATGCGAGTCACTGTCCGGCGCTGATGAGCGCCGCGAGACCTCTTTCGACCGATTCCGGGTCCGCATCGACCGGGATCGGTTCTTCTTTGGGCCCCCTCATGAAGAGGAGCACGACTTCTTTGACCGGTTTCTCCGCGACGGCGGCAAGTGCGAGTCCGTAGGCCCCGGCCTGTCCGCGGTACTGCTCCCTGAGCTTCGCTGTGCCACCGGCCTCGATGAGGTTGGTCTTGTAGTCGACGATGACCAGGCCGTCCTTCTCCTCGAAGACCAGGTCCATCTTGCCCTCTATCGTGGCGCCGTCGCGAGCGAGGCAGAACGGTAGCTCTCGCCACACCCGCGCCGCGCTGCGGGTCCGCTCGAGAACGGGACTCTTGAGCGCGCCCTCGATGAGCGCTGCGGACGGCGTTGCCGCCTCTTCGGGCAGCCCGGACGACAGGGCGACGGCACGCGTTATCTCGACAACCGCGCCCGGTTGTTCGAAGTCGAGCTTTTCCATGACGGCGTGCACGAGCGTTCCGATGTCGGCCCCCGTCACGCCCGGCGGCAGCTCACCGGCGCCCCCGCTGCGACCTGCGTCCTTGCCCTGCGCCGCGGACGATGGCGAGACTATCCTCGCGGGTTCGTGATGTCGGTCCCCGTAGCCGGACAGCCACTCCATCCACTCGTCCCGCTCCCTGGCGGCGTTCGTCGTCGACGGGTCGATGGCAGCGGCCGCTTCCGTCTTGAGACGAGTGGGGCGCCGGCGCCTGGCGTCCAGGTCCAGCGCGGTCGCGTCGAAGGCGACCGGTCCCGGCTCGGATCGGACAGCGCGGAGGTCGGTGACCGGTGTTCCGGACGACGCCAGCAGAGCCTCCAGGTGCTTGAGGAGGCCGTTTCCCTTCTTCCTCCTGCCGCCCGCGAACCACGGGATGACGAGCCCGTCGCGAGCGCGTGTCGTCCCGACGTAGAGGAGGCGGATCAGCTCGGCATCTCGCCGGAGGGCTTCCAGGTCCCGGAACTCCGTGTAGGCGAGCGTTGCGAGCCTGTTGTCCTGCGAGCCGAGCCCGAACTCCAGGCGCCCGGCCTTGCGGTCGACGATCATCTCGTCGTGGCGCGGAGTGTATCGGGCGAGATCTGCGAGCACGACGATTGGGAACTCGAGACCCTTGGCCTTGTGGATCGTCAGCATCCGGACGAAGTCGTCACCCTCCTCTGAGAGCGGGGACTCCGCTTCCTGCGGCGTCAGCTGCTGCACGTCCCTGAGCCAGCGAACGAACCCGCCGAAGGACACGGTGCCGTCCCTGGTCAGGTCGTCCGCTATCTCCACGACCTTCACCAGGTTTGCGTGCCGCTGTTCACCGGAGGGCTTCATCAGGAAGAGCTCCAGAACGCCCGTTCGGTCGAAGAGCTTCCACAGAAGCTCCGGCGTCGTGAGCGAGCCTCTGTCGCTGTGGAGCTCGCGAAGAAGCTCCATGGCTTCGTCGACGGCCGGAATGCCGCTCGTCTCGTTCGAGAGGTAGCTGAGAGACCCGGCCCTGTATTTGTGCAGCAGGATGTCTTCGTCGGACGCACCCATAAAGGGTGTCCTCAGCGCCCCCACGACCGCGGTGAGATTGTGCGGGTCCTCGATGGCGGTCAGGACCGTGGCGAGCTCCTTCACCTCCCGGCGCGCGTAGAACTTCTTGCCGCCGGCGATCCTGTATTCGAGCCCGTAGTCGCCGAATGCCTCCTCGTACGCGTCCAGGGAGAGCGTGTTGTGGAAGAGCACGGCTACGTCACGCAGCTCGACAGGTCTCCATTCACTG